>REEF01000766.1 GCA_007695205.1 Planctomycetaceae bacterium | reverse complement strand
AGTTGCGTCGGCGAGAGCAGCATCAGCAGGAAACACAGCCCAACCGCCAAACGCCCGCCGTCGCGTCCCTGTTCGAAAACACCCGTATTGCACCCATCAAGTGTTATGGTATTCTCCCACCTGGCTGCGAAAGCAAAATTGGTCCATTTTCCACAAACAACAGTCCTCCGGCCGTCACTCGTCCAGCACCGCGTGGGCGTGCCGAGCCAGGTGGCCGCGCAGGTCGGTGGTGTAGGCCCGCAACGTGGCCGCGCCGATCTCCTCGTGGTCCCCCAAGCGGTACAGTGTCCGGGCAAGCAGCAACTCGCGTAGCGACTCGCGCCGCGTATGAACGGCGTTCAAGTACCGCTGGTATTGCGCGTCGTGCGCTTTCGCAGCGTGGACCGTATCATGGATGTGCCCCGACATGCCGGGCATGCGGAGCAGTTCGGCCAGGGTCGCGGCCGCTGCCTTGTCGCCCAGCCGTTCCAGGGCGACGGCCACCGCACGATGGTGCGAAAAGGCTGCGTCGGCGTCCAGCATGGCGGCTTTCTCGAGAATCACCGGCACGGCTTCCGGGACACCGGTCATGCCCAACGCGATGATGGCCTTGTCCAACGGGCTGAGCGCATCGCCCGATTGGCCCATGCCCATGTAATTCCACCCCTGATCCCACTGGTCAGCCGCACGCACCTTTTCCAGCAGCGGCTGGGCGCCGGTAGCGTCGCCGAACAGCAAGGCCAGCATCAGGGCATAGGCGTAGCGCTTGTCCCCTTCGCTCGATCGAAACGCTTCGCGCAGCAGCGGCAGGGCTTCCTCGCGATGAAAGGTAACGATGGCCGCAGCGTGATAGCTTTCCGTCGCCTCCAGGACGGCCGCCGCAATCTCCTCGGCCGATACGGGCAGCGAGTCTTCTTGCTCAAGCACCTGCTCGGGCAGGTAGTCCAATTCGACCAATCTCCGCTGCACGGCTCGGACATCGATCTCGCGCAGCGCCAGCCCCTCGCGCACGGCCGTTGCGGCGGCCAGTCCCGCCGCGTAACCCTGGTTCTGAATGCAAGGCTGCATGCGTACCAGGGGCACGGCGTCGCGGTGGACGCTGATGCCCAAGCCGGTCACCAGCAACCCCTCGATCCCCTCCGGCAGCAGGCAGCGATAAGGGATATTCACGCGGAAACGGACGCGGCCCATCGGCTGCGTTTCCAACATCAAGAACGGATCGATCGAATAGCCGTGCGAGTCGAAGTCGGTCAACGCCTGGCTGATCGTGTCGGGATAGGTCCGGTTGATCGCCTGGTCCAGGATGGTCATGTAGAAGTCGCCGATGATCCGCCGACGCTCGCGTGTGTCGATCAGTTGACCCTGGTCGAATGCCTCCGGATACTTCTGCTTGGCGTACACGAACACGTGCCAAACGTCCAGCATGTCGGTCTCGTCGACGATAGTGAAATCCGAGTTGGTATAGTTGGCGCCCAGCCGCCGCGGAGGCAGGCCAGTCCCCTGCATACCGAACTCGCCCGCGCCGGTGTAATCGGTCCGGGCACCGGCCGCTGCGGCGATATCAGCGTTGCCGGTCGAGTCGATCACGACGTCGGCCAGTACCACGCCGCGACCCGCAGGGGTGGCGACGACCGCCCCTACCACACGATCGCCGTCGACCACCGCGCCGCACCCGATGGTGCCGAACCAGATATCGGCCCCGTCGTTCAACAAAGTTTGACGCCACCACTCGGCCCGCTGCTCCGGCCACCATCGGCGCTCGCCCGGCACCGTCGAGGTGAAGCCACTGCGGTTGCCATGATGATAGTTACTGATGTAGCCCGCCGTCCCTACGCCGCCCAGCATGTGCAGGTACTCGACCACCAACACCTTGGCGCCCTCCCGCGCCGCTCCGATGCCCGCCGGTGCTCCGCCGGTGCCGCCGCCGATGACCACGACGTCGTAGCGGCCGAGTACGGGCAAGTTTCGGGCCTCCTGCCGAATCGTAGGCCACTCCTGGATGGGCCGGACGCCGGTCAGAAACTCGTGCGTATCCCACGCAGCCGTGGCCGTAGCGTCGGCTTCGTCGCCAGCCGGCTCGGAACCGGGCAATCGCACGCCGACCAACGGACCCACGGCCGCCGCCTCGCGGGCTGCGGCGGCACCGATGCGGGCGCCCAGGTCGATCAACTCCAACGGCCGCAGCAGCCGCTCGGCTCGCGCACGGCTGACGTCGGCCGCACCGCCCAGCAGGTACAGCCGCAGCACGCCGTCCGGCCGGAAGGCGTCCAGTGGCAAGGCGTCGATCGGTACGTCTTCGGCTTCGACCGACTGGCGGCCGTGCATCGCGTCCGGCGGCACCTGGAACAGCCGGTCGGCGGTGACCCGCTGGTCGGGATGATACGTCAGGCTTCGCGCCGTCTGATCGGCGGCCGTGAACGCGGCGAAGCTGCCGTCCGGCATGGGCAGATCGAGTGCGTACTCGATGATCGGGAATCGCTGGTCGTTCCCGTGCAGCACGGGGCCGCGCCGGTTGCCCCATCGGACGGCATATCCCCGCAGCGGCGATTCGCCGATGCAGATCTCGCACCAGCCGGGAAAACCGCACACGCATGGATACGCGACGAAGCCCGGCGGAACGATGTGCGCAGTGACCGCAGGAACGGAAGAATCTTGCACCGCTTGCGCGTTAGGAAAATCCCCCGGGTCGTGATCCGGCACCCCAAGCCGCTCTGGGTTACCGTCCCCGTCTTCTACGCCAACCGGTTCGCCGCCAATCACCACGCGGCGAAACGTGTGCGTGCCTGCCGGATAGGGTCGAAAACGAGCGCCGGCCAGCCGAGCCACCGTGCCGCGGTCGGTCGCGTCGATGATCGTCCGGGCCAGCACCGCCTGGCGGCCGGCCCGGTTGGCCATGACAATCCCTGCGGGCGCGCCGGAATCGTCGCGCAGCACATCGGTCGGGTAGCAGCTAAAGAGAAACGGGACGCCAGCGTCCAGCAGCGCTTTTTCCAGCGTCTTCTTCACGTGCAGCGGTCGCGGGGGCCGTGCCAGTTCGGGCGAGTCCTGCGAGTCGTCCTTCATGGCGAAAACCTGGATTTGCCCCAGCAGCACCCGATCGAACTGCGAAGGCTTCTTCACGTCGAACCGGACGTAGCGGGCAGTCGCCTCCACCGTCGCGCTCAGCACATAGCAGCCCGCCCCCGACTGCCCCTGCAAATCGGCGACCTGCTCCCACAACTGTCCGTCTTCGCTGATCGCGACCGTAACGCTCTCGACGTTGAATCCACTGCCGCCCGCAGTGGCTTCCTCGCGGTAGTAGGCGACGATCCGCACCTCGTCGACCTCCCGAGCCGAGCCCAAGTCGGCGTCCAGCGTCACGTCGCCGTTGAACTGGACGCTGTGCTGGGCAGGGTTCCCCCAGAGGCCGTCGGTCAACCGGCTGGGCGGGTCGGAGTCGTGGTGCGGCGCGCCGGTGGGACGGCTGGCCGTGTAGGTGATTTCCAGGGGACTCCGGTCGGGTTGGATCTGGTCCGTATCTTGATAGATCGATACAGCCAGCGGCGCCGTCGGTTGTTCGCGTTGTTCCAGCCACAGCCGCAGGGTGGCCGTCATGTCGTCGCCCAGGTAGGGATACGGTGCAGCCAGGAAGACGCTCGACCCTGCCTCAGCCGCCGCCACGGCCGCCGAGACGGCGCCCGTACCCCCACCGACCACCACGACGTCGACGTCGTAGGCCACCGGGATGTCGCGGGCCGACTCGCGGACGCCTGACTGTTGCTCCCCGCAAATACCGGCGGCCACCAGCGTCAACGCTGCGATGACCGAGCCGCTGGTCCGAACTGTTTTGATCGTTATCACAAGCCCTTGCTCCTGTAATTATCCTGGCGAAGATCGTCGTACCCATGATAACATCACGCGTTTCGCCTGCAACCGATCGCACCGTTTTACCACCCGGTTGCGGCCGTGGAACACGTACCGTCGCTTCGCGACTTTGATCGGCTAATCGTCTTCCACCAGATGTTGGTGCAGGACGCGGACCCCTTCTTCGAAGTTCTTTTCTTCGACGACGAACTGCACGTCGATGTCACGCATGCATTTGTGAAGAGCCAGGACACTGATATCGGCTTCTTCGAGCGCGTCGACCGCTCGGAAGAAGAAACGTGTATCCGTCATGTTGCTGCCGATCGCCGAAATCAACGATACCTTTTTCAGAAGAATATCGGCCTCGGGGAACGACTGCTGGATGTCATCGGTCAGCTTCTTGATCACGGAAAGAGGTTCGTCGACATAATGGGTCAGCGTATTTGCATTGGTGTCCTTGGCCAGATAGCGGATCTTATACTTGGCGAAATGGTTCAGCATCTCGATGTCATGCATATAGCGGCCCGCCATTTCCTGGTCCCAACACTCGATCGCCGTCACTCGTTTTTTACCCGCGATGATCTCGACTCGAGGTGTTTCACTTCGGTAATCTCGCTGAATCAGCGTCCCCGGATGATCGGGTTCGAACGTATTCTTGATCCTTAAAGGAATATCGCTTTTTCGCATCCCCATCGCCGCTCGAGGATGGATGGCTTCCATGCCGAGATCGGAAAGCTGGTCCGCCACGTCGTAGTTCGTGGCACCAATGGTTCGGACCCTGTCAGTGCCGATGATTTTGGGATCGCCACTGCTCAAGTGGTATTCTTTATGGATAATCCCTTCCTTGGCCTTGGTCAGCACTGCGATCTTGCTGAAGGTGATCTCGCTGTAGCCTCGGTCGTAGGTGCACATCACCCCTTCTTTACAGTAGGTATAACCTGTGGTGATCGGCAGTTCCGAGGCCAAATCGATATCCTGGAAGTGATACCGAATCTTATCTTCCAAAGAGAGACTGATAGGCTCGCGCCAGCCACTCAGGTCGACGAATTTCGCGTTGACGCCTTTTGCTGCCAGAATCTGAGCCGTATTGTAAGCGCTATGGGCCTCGCCCAACGCGCTGAGCATCTCTCGGATGGTCATCAGGTGTGCATCCAAGTGGAAATTGCCGTAGGAGCAAAGTCGTGTCAAATCGAGCATGCAGCTTCTGACCCCCTCGATACGCTCCTTGACGAATTGATCGGCAAAAGTTTTATCCAGACCGAACGACTCCAGTTCTGCGTTGATCTGGCACATGTGCTCGCCGACTTTGCTGATCGCATCGCTCCAACCCCACGAGTCGTTATCCGAAAACAGCCGATACACACCGGCATCCCTGGACTTCTTATGTTCCAGCAGCATGTCGGTCACGCCCGCGTAAGCAGAAACGACGATGATCCGGTTGTATAAATCCTTTTCCTTTCTGTTTCCCATCAACACATTATTCAAAACAGCGTCAAATTGCGACATCGACGTACCGCCGATTTTCTCTACGGTATGATTTCCCATCACTAGGATTCCTCTCCTGACTTTCTATATCGTTACTTGTTGGGTTGGTGTTAGGCTTTGTCTACCTGGGCGCCCTGTAGCGTTGGCTCTGGTTGCGGCCGATCAGCGCCCCAGCTTCGCATCAGATACCCTTTCACCAAAGACAGTTCTTCCTGGGGAACGTTCGCGGCGATGCCGCCTTCCAGCGGATCATAGTGGAACAAATACAGACGCGAAGCAAATTGCGGGAAAGGCAGGGAAGCTTCGCCATGACGCTCTTCTTTGCCCGAGGTGCTGACCACAACACCGTCCCCCCAATTCTGTCCGCTATCATTGTTGGGATTGTAAAAGTAGACCCGCATCACGTCCTCATGATCCAAGGCGACCCGAAGCAGCGTGATCGCGTGCCAACCGATAAAACGGGCCGCCGAGTCGGTGATGGCAATACCCGCTGGCTGCGGATGAATGAGCGGTTGATTGCCGTTGTAGAACGGATGATAGTGAGCGTAGAATGAACGCAAAAAACCGTCCAGATCGTGCAGCCCGCCCGTGGCGACATCGATATTGATGCACAGCCCGCGGCCCGACCACCAACCGTGGAATTCAGGATTCACCCAACGGTGCGGATCTCCTTGCCGCCCAATGCAGCGCCGTCCCATCTCGGCGTAAACACGATCCAAGTGCGGGACAACCAACAGGGATACAGGATCAAGGTCCAACGAAAACTCCTTGGTAATCCCCGTTTCCGCCTCGCGGGACGAAATCGCTTCGCCCTCGAAATGCATCATGATCTCATCATCTCGCGCCGCCCACACGACCATCTGCAACAGGTAATCCGGGTCGATGTATGCCCACATCGACAGCGCACGGGCAGATTGACACGTGGGATTATTGCCTTGTCCCACGCCTAAAGGTAGGCCCAAGAGACAGAGGACGCCTGCCAGCAAACGGGTATCGGCCGGCACCTCCGAGCCAAACACGGTTGTCAAACGCGCTGTGGCTTGAACCGATAGCTGCAAGTTCAATTGTCGCCAAAGCGACGGCGCGACGGCCGGTTGATACAGAATCCCCCGTTCAAACATCAGCGCCAGACCATAAATGCTTTGAGCTGTGGCTGGAAAAACGGCTTTGCGAATCAGCTCCAGTGCGAGTTGCCGATAGCACATAAAGCAATCACGCCCGGTAGATGAAAGGCCCAATGCCTCGGCAAGCAGGTATTCGTCGACTTCCAAAAGATGGCGAATGAGTACGGCGTGATAAGGGGAGACCAATCCGGTGTCGTGCATCGCCCGGGAAAAACCCGTCGCCTCGGATTGCAACGCCTTGCTGTCCATGGGCTGTAGACGTTGGTGATAGATCTCCAACCCAGGATCTTCTCGACACGCCTGGGTGACTCCGTACAGACTGCTGACCAGACGGTCGGCACCCTGCCCACTCCCCCCGAAATCAATGGCCGGATTCTGCTGACAGATGGCGATCTGGGTCACCATCTGTTTGACAGTTTCGACCTGAATAGGACGCTGGCGGAGTATCCGCCAGATCTCGTCGATCAATCGATCGATGATATGCTCGTAACCGATCCGTTCGGCCAGGTGCTTCAGCAGTAACCGCGGAATCTGCGCATGGCGGCCCTGAGTTTCGCGTTCCGCTTCGCCAGGCGGAGTGAACAACAGGGCCAGGTTGATCGCCAGAACCTGCGTCACATAGTGGTGAGCCTGTTCGGCAGCAATCAACGGATGACGATAACCACCCAAGGCCACCACCAACAACCGCAACTCACTCAAAGCCTCGATGGCCAGCAGATGAGTATCACCGCTTTTGAAGGCATGACTGGTCATCGACGGCACCAAGATCTGGGGATTCGCCCAGTCGGAACCGGCGAAGACCCCCGCATCCTCCATGATCTGGGCTCGTTCTTCCAGCGCAGCACACCCTCCGTCCAGTAACAAAATACGACGCGTCAAATCAAGCAACAGGGGGACCTTGTTCGGTTTGGCAAACTCTACCGTCTCCTGGAGACGCTGGATGCTCTGGTCCAACTTGACCAGCAGCGAATCGAGCTTCGGGTTTTCTGGGGTCATCAGCGGCCTTTAATTCTCGTGCCATCTTCGCGCTTGTCGGTGTCTCCACGATCATACGTAGAAGTCCAAGTCCTCCTGACGCTTCAACAGACGTTTCATCTCTCCCGCGTCGGATCCCGTGAAATAGAGCAACCCCCAGTGCGTACCGAACGCCGTGCGTTTGGTCACCAATTCTTCGAGCGGCGGCGTCAGCTCGTGAGACTCGAAATAGGGATGGTCTTCGGTCTCCTCGGGAATCTCCAAGCGACTGACAACGCGTCGCCGCGGATAAACACCAAAACAGCCGGCATAGCCCTTCGCGTCCACCACCTCCTTGGGGAAGAAGTTCCGAATCTCCTCTTCCGTGGTTTTTGGGTCAAAGACCAAAATACTAGCCTGGTAGGCATCGAAACCGTAAACCCGCTCCAACAGCTCGAACACTTTGAAACCGGGGGGCCGATACGCCACCTCGCCAAAGTACATCTCGCCGTCACTGGTCACGAAGTACTCGGGGTGGATCTGGCCGAATTCGATATCGAATGTCTTCACCAGTTTTTCCACCTGGCGAGTAATCTGGTCGCGATATTGCTCTAATTCCGGCGAGGCTGGCACAAAGACAGAATAGCCCAGGGTAACGTATTCCGAGATATTCAAAAAACGGATTTTTCCTTCGTGAATCCAAGCTTCTACCGCGAACTCCCAACCATCCAGATGAGACTCCATCAGCGCCGGAAATTCCTCGTCAGGAATCGAGTCCACATCATCGGGCGTACGGATGACGCGATGGCCCAGGCAGCCCGCTTTGTCAAAAGCCTTGAAATGAATCGGGTCGTTCGGATCACCATCCAGCTTCAGCAGGGTCTGATTGACGCGTTTCAGGAAACGCACGACGTCCTCTCGGTCATGAGCCTCCTCGAAGATCCCCACGCGAATCCCGCCGATCTGCGCCCGGCGTTTCATCAGCGATTTATCGCGCATCAGCATCGACTGGCCCAGCAATCGGGGATTATCCAGCAGGACCGAGTTGATCGCGCCTGCCCACTCGACCGTTTCTTCGAACAGCGGGATGGCCACGTCGACCCCCATGTCCTGCAGGGTCTTCGTGATTTCCGTGGAACGATCGTTCAGACGCTCGAAGTTCCAACTGACGTAAGGAATCTGGTGCTGTTCGCAGTATTCCGCAGCCCACTCCGGTGCGACCACAACGTAGCGACGGTCAAATTTCTCAGCAGCCTCAACCGCATTCGGACACCAACCAAGCAGGGCAACGTAGCCTTTTTCTGGATTCTTCTCCACGGGGCAACTCCTTTCTGCTACGAAGCAGTGCGAAGACAAGAAAACCAAGTCAATCATAACGAGTGTCCCATAGCTCGACCGTTGTCGTCAAGGGGCGTTGGCCCAAGAAATGGGTCAGGTCTTGAGGAAGCTCGGCGGAATTTGCCTTCTCCCAAACAAAGTGCTCGCATCAGATAAGTTATAAGTCAAGACCTGACCCCAGTTCTCAATCGGCCGAGGCGCGGTCGTACAGCGCAGAGTACTCGGACGCCGATTTTTCCCAGGAGAACTTCAGCGCCTGATCGTACAGTCGTCCGAGCATCCGCCCGTAATCGGTGGGCCGGTTCCGGAACAGCTCGATCGCCTGCTGCAAAGTCGTTGTCAGACCATTTACCAACGAGACGTACAGCCCGCTGTGCATGCGGGCGGCAGCCGTCGGCGAACCCAGGATCTGCTCCCATTGCAGCCCCTGATCGTAGATCGAACCATGACACGCGTGCTCGTACAGCAACCCGGTTGCCTGATTCGGATGTCGACCAGCATCCACCACCTGTTGGATCAATCCGCCGGTCGCTGCAGCCACGACGGGAGTGCCCATCAGATACGGTTCGGTTGCGGCTCCGAACGGCTCGTGAAGCGAGGGCATCACGCAGAACGTCGCGCCCGCCATCAGCGCCCCATACGGCTCGACGCGCCCCGTGTAAACGACCACATCACCGGGCCGCGAACAGGCCACCTCGCGCCAATGGTCCAGATAGGTTTCGACCCCGGACGGAACCAGCGGACAGATGACGAACTTGGCCCGATTCGGGGGCAGACGTCGAATGGCCTGAGCCAATAGATCGAAGCCTTTTTGAGCTGGGTCCAGGCGGCCGAACATCATCAATACGGGTACATCGTCGGGTAGTCCCGTCAGATCCCAGCCGCCCTGATGACGCAAAAACCCCAACCGTTTCGCCGGTCGAAAATCGGACAATGCCCGCAGCATCTTCCGCCGCTTGTCCATCTTCTCCCGCAGGATAGCCCCCACATCGCCTCGAGCAGCCTGCTGGATCGACGTCCGGGAAAACGGCGAACGTGCCGCCAGGAACAGGCCATTGTCGATGCCAACCAGTCCCTGGCGGTGCAGGACTTGTTGGAGATGGTCGGCGAAATGCGCGGTCAAGAGAGGGTTGGAGACCAGATCCCGCGCGTACTGGCGGCTGACCGTCGATACCGGCGCATCGATCAGCGGCATCATGCATTCGTAGACTGTCGCGCGCCGGTCAATCGTCCCATCGTGCATCGGCAGGGCCGGCCGAGCCCATTGGGCGTCGTCCGTACGATCCGTCAACGCAGCCAACGCCTCGCGGCTCAGCCCACAATCGTATGGATTGTGCGAAGTCAGCACGACGGCCGCCGTTTTCAGCCGGCCGTCCAACACCGCTTGCTTGACGGTCAGTGCCGTGGCTGCCAATTGCCAATCCTGAGCGTGGACGATCACGTCTTCCGATAGATCGACGCCGCGCATCGCCAGGATGTTCGGCACCGCAGCGGATGCGAACAGCCCGTTGCGTAAGAGATCGTCGTTCGGCTGGTTGTAGGGGCTGTCGCCTTGGGCCGTAAAGAAGCCATCCGCGTGGAAAAGAATCCATTCGATCCCCTCACTGCGGTACCGATAGACGTCCGTCCGCCAATCGCTTCCCGCAAAGCCGACAGGAACATCGCCCAAGCGGTCACCGGGTACTCGCGGTGCGCCGCTCAGCTCAGGGTGAAACGGACTGAGCACCACCACACGTGAATTCCTGCGGGATAATCTGGGCGGCAGGTGCCTGGCAACGGCGAAGATCCCGCCGCCGCGAGCGAAATGATTCTCGTAAACCAGGTAGACGACCGTCCGCCGCTTGATGTTGATGCCGCAACGCGAATCCTGCAGCTTACGGACCTCGTCCGGGCGGAATAGCTGGCGGAGCGCCCAGTCGTCTCGCGACCAGCTTTGCAAAAACGACAGGAACGATCCGTCGATATTCATCGTGTCTACCCTTCTACATAAGCTTTGTCTGAAAAGGGGTCTGACCCTTTGGAGGGCACGCTGAAAACTCGGG
>REEF01000634.1 GCA_007695205.1 Planctomycetaceae bacterium | reverse complement strand
AAGGCCCTACCATCCGATGCCAAGGACCGACAAATGAATTCGTGTCGCGTTTTTCGGAAGGGGTCGGGAGTCGTTTTCGGAGAAAGCGTGTTCCATGTGGTTGGTCGTTGGCCGAAAACGACTCCCGACCCCGTTGCGTACCATCCAACCAAATCCGAAAGTTATTGTTTTTCCGGTCCTAACTCCTTCGCAGAATCGATCGAACATGTCGACAGCATCTCGTCCCCAAACGCTGGGCATCCTGGAAACCACCGGCCTGACGCCCGCGATGGTCGCGTTGGACGTCATGGAAAAAACGGCGACGATCCAAGTGCTGCAAGCGGAATTGAATGACTTTTTGGGCATTTGTATCAAGGTCCAGGGACGGCTGGATGCCGTGCAAGCCGCATTGGAAGCAGGGCGGGCTGTGGCGGGTCGGATGGGCGGACGACCGATCGCCCATGTGATCCAACGCCCTGAGCCATCGGCATGGGCGGCGTTGGAGAGTCCCGTCGAGTACAATCCTTTGATTCAACAAGACGTCGTTTTTCAGCCCGGCGGGCAACCCACTGCCGACCCTTCAGCAAACAAGGAGGCTTCCATGATCCAACACGCGTTGGGATTCATCGAAACGCAAGGATTCACCGCCGTATTCGAGGCGATCGATACGGCCTGCAAGGCGGCCGACGTCCAGGTGGTCGGCAAAGAGAAACTGGGCGGCGGTTACGTGACCGTCGTGGTCCGTGGCGACGTGGCCGCCGTCCACGCGGCGATCGAGGCTGGCCGCAGCAAAGTCGATGGTCTGGGAGTGTTGATCGCCGCCCACGTGATCCCGCGCCCGAGCGACGCCGTGCTGAGCTTGCTGCCGAAACTATAAACGCGTGGTCCGCCGTGTCTGGTCGCTCACGGTGCTGCTGCTTGGAAGGCGGCTTTTCCCAAAACGACTCCCGACCTGGCGTGTTCATTTTGTGTACTTGTCAAGACCAATGACTTTGATCCCGTTTTTTCTTTCTACTTTTCGGCCTCGCTTGGCGTCCACATTCGTGCGGCAACGTACGGCGAAAGCATAGCCCGCAAGCGGGGAGGATCGTTCTCGTCGGAACGGAAATCGACACTCCGAAAAATTCAAAATCTGGCGAAAATCGAACAAATTAAACTCCCCGCTATCGACCTCTGCCCTCTAGTACCGTTCGAGAAACAACTGACGCACTTTCGGCCCCCTCACTCTGCCCTCTCCCCGAAGGGGCGAGCGGACATCGGACAGTTATTTCTCGAACGGTGCTTATCCATCGGCCAGGTTTTGCAATGCGACGGAAACGCCGTCGCTTACCTGGTCGCTTGGGTACATGATCACGCGATCGTCTTCCTGTAGACCGGACAGGATCTGGGCGCTCAAACGGTTGCGCTGTCCAACTTCCACTCGCCGAAGTACGGCTCGGTGATCTTCGATCAGGAAGACGGCCCAGTGGTCGCCTAGCCGGAACAGCGCGCCGGTCGGTACCTGCAGCACATCCTGGTCTTCCCAGATCACGATCCTCGCCTCGACTCGGAACGCATCGCCCAGCGGCGGCCGTTGCTCGGGCGGGTCCAGCAGGTCCAGGATCACGTTGACTCGCTGCTCTTCGACCCCCAACGCGGAAATCTTGGTGAACGCCGCCGGTTCGACTCGCCGCACCACCGCTGCTAGTAGACGATCGCCGCCCCAACGCTCCAGCAAGGCGCGGGTACCCGGCTCGATCTTGACGGCGTCGGCCGAAAGAACATCGACCTCGATTTCCAGATCGTTCACATCGCCCAATTCCATCAGCGGCGTGCCTGGTGCGACGACCGTCTGGCTCTTCTCCAACACGCGCAGCACCTGCCCGTCGATCGGCGAGTAGATATCAAACCGTTGTGCGTCCAAGGAATCGAGTTTGTCTGGCATCGCCCGCGCCAGGGCGGCTTTGGCCAGATCCCATTCGAAGCGGGCGATGTCTCGCGCCAGTCGGGCGGATCGCAAATCCTGCTCGCGCGCCCGGTAGATCATCTCCGCTTCGTCCAATTGCTGCGCGGAGACGGACGCATCGGCTGCCAGTTTGCGGAACCGAGTCCACTGGGTCTCTGCATGCTCCCATTCGATGCGAGCCCGTTCGACGGCCGGTTCGACCCGGTTCCATACCGCCTGGGCCGCGCGGACTCGAGCTTCGGCCTGGGCCAGCGTGCGAGCGTCCAGGATGTCCGGTTCGTTGGGCTGGATCGTCGCCAATGGCGTATCACCTCGCCGAACCATGTCGCCAGCCTCCAGTTCGATCCGCTGCAACGTACCGGCCAGCGGACTCGAGACGACATAACGTTGGCGGATACGAGTCTTGCCGTCCTCGTCCACCGTAACATGCAGCGGACCGCGCTGGACCGTCGTCCACTCGACCGGCAGCGGCTGAGGCCAAAACGACCAGATCAGCCCACCGCCCACCGCCCCGAGGACCACCAAGTATAACAAAGCTCGAATCGCAATTCGCAGGTACTGTTTCATTCGCGTGTCTTCAATACCGAAACCAAATCCAAATGATCCAATTTTCGCCGTACGATCAAACCGGAAACGGCAGCGCTGACCAACACGACCGAAACGGCGAAACCACATGTCTGACGTCCGATTACCAGCGGGATGCGATACACCTCGGTGTCCAACCCCAGCGTGGCCCAGGCAGCGAACAGGTATCCGATGACCAATCCCAGGGGGATCGCAGCCAGCGTCAGCACGGCCAGTTCACCTAACAGGATGGCCGAAATCTCGGCCCGTGTGAATCCGATCACACGCAATGTCGCCAGATCGCGGCTCCGTTCGGCCAGCGAAATCCGCGCGCTGTTGTAGACCACCCCGAACGCGATCACCGAGGCGAACATCATGTTGAAGAAACGGATGTACCCCAGGTTCTCGGCGATCGTGTCCCGGAAACTGTTGACCGATGCCTCTTTGATCGTCACGCCCGCAACACGCGGCGTGTTCTTCAACGTCCGATACAACTGGTCGACCCGGTCGCTTTCCACGGTCAAGAACGCACCGGTCAGCGACCCGCCCTCGCGCAACAACCGGTTCACCGCGCGTAGGTCCATGTAGGCGTTCGTACCACCGTACTCGGTGATCAGCGCTGATACGGGCACCTCGCGGACCGGCTGATCACCCTCCAGCACCTCGACCAGAATCCGGTCACCGCGCCGCGCGCCCAGCAGCTCGGCCAGTTTGCTGGAAAGCAGCAGCCCATCCTCCGGGATCGACACCAGCCGCTCGTCCTGATCCAGCACGCGATACAATTGAGCGTCGGGCGGGATGCCCAGTAACCCAACGCGTCGCGATCGGTGGCCCAGTCGGAAACGGGTGGCTACCGAACGCATGGGTTCCGCCCGGACCACACCCGGCAGGTTCCGCAATTCGTGCAATGCATGCGATGAACTGGGCTCGACCAACGCGACGATCACGTCCTGGCGTTGCGACAGGACGAATTGGAAGTGGATGATGTAGTTGATCGAATCCAACGTGAAACTGCCCAAGATCAGCACGGCCACGGCCATCGAGATCCCCAGGACCGACAAACCGGCCTTGATCGGCCGCCGTTCGATCTCGCGAAAGATCATGCGCGCGGCCTGAGGCAGCAGATGGCCCAGGCCGCTACGGTCCAAGACGGTCGGGCGATAGACGGCCGGCGTCTCGGGCCGCATCGCCTCGGCTGGCGGTAGACGGACGGCACGACGCACCGATGCCACCGTGCCGGCTACCGCCGCCGCGCTGCTGATCGCTAGCGCCGACACGATCACCCTTGGATCCCACTGGAACCCGAATACGGGAAAACGATAGAAGGTCGTGTAAACCCGCGTCAGGCCCTCGCCCAAATAGCCGCCGACCACCACGCCCAACAGCGATCCGACCAACGAGATCAGCAGGACCATCTTGACATAGTGCCAGCCGATCTGCAGGTCCGTGTAGCCAAACGCCTTGATCGCGGCGATCTGTTCTCGCTGGACACCGATCAACCGAGTCATGACCACGTTCAGCAGGAACGCGGAAACCGAGAAGAAGATGGTCGGGGCGATCAGTCCCATGCTGCGCAACTGCTGGATCTCGTCGGAGATGTAACGGTGGGAAACATGGTTTTCCCGGTTGTTCGCGCCGCGCGAACCGTAACGCAGCAGCAGATCGTCCAAGCGTTGGATGACCGTCGCCTCCGACGCGCCGCGCGTCAGCGTCAAGACCACATCATTGAACGCGCCGTCCAGGTCAAACGCAGCCGCCAACTGCTCGTAACTGATCCAGAACACACCGAAGCGACGGTCGTCCGGCAGCAGGTTGGCACCGAAAATCTGGATGACGTACTCGGGCGACAACACGATGCCCACGATCGTCAACTGCTGACGTCGGCCATTGATCACGGCCGTTACCGAATCACCGATCTGCAACTGGTGCGAATCCGCGAACGCGCGGCCCACCAGCACCTCGCCCGCACGCCCCGGCTCGATCCAGCGACCTTGCTGAAGGTGCAGGTCGTTGACCATCGGCACTCGACGCTGCGGGATCGAGATCAATCGCCCCACGGCCGGTTCGGCCATGTCCGCCACGTCCAGCGTGACATCGACCACGATTCGCGTTTGAACCTGAGCCACGCCGGGGATCTCGGCGATCCGTTGGCCCAATGACAACGGTGCTCGCTTGACATGCGAGAACACATGCGCGAATCGGTACTGGACATAGTAGGACTCCTGCGACCAGCGCAGCGAATTCAGCGTGCATAGGGACATCACGAACGTGCCCACGCCCGAGGCGATCACCAGCGCGATCGCCACCGCCTGGCCCTTGATGGTCCACAGATCGCGGATCGTCTTGCGGTTCAACGCGTTCATGCCATGGCTACCACTGCAACTGGTGAGCTGCTGCTTTGGTCGAGTTCCGATCGATGTGCGTGACGCGACCGTCCGATAGATGGATCACGCGATCGGCCATCGCAGCGATGACCGAATTGTGCGTGATCACCGCCGTGGTCGTCCCCAGTTCCCGGTTGACTCGTTCAATTGCTTCTAAGACCACCACGCCCGTGTGTACATCCAGGGCGCCGGTCGGTTCGTCGCATAATAGCACGTCCGGCCGCTTCGCGATCGCTCGAGCGATCGCGATCCGCTGCTGCTCGCCGCCGGACAACTGCGAAGGGAAATGATCCATGCGGTCGACCAGATCCACCAGCCGTAACGCCTCGCGGGGATCCATCGGTTGCCTGGCGATCTCAGTGATCAAGGCGACGTTCTCGCGAGCGGTCAAGCTGGGGATCAAGTTGTAGAACTGGAAGACAAAGCCGACGTGGTCTCGGCGATAACGGGTCAGCGCGCTGTCGGTCAGCGCGGTCAGTTCCTGGTCCAGGTAGCGCACCGAACCCCCGCTGGGTACATCCAAGCCGCCCAGGATGTTCAACAAGGTCGATTTCCCGCTGCCCGAAGGACCCAGCAACACGACGAACTCGCCGCGATACAATTCCAGATCGACACCTCGTAGAGCATGCACCTGCACCTGGCCCATGGAATAGACTTTGGAGATTCCGCGAGCCTGGAATACCGCCATGGACGGCGTAACCGTGCCGGACAGCGTAGTGGTTTTCATGGGGTAATCGGTCACGTTTCAACTCGAAGCAACCAAAGTAGGGTGGAGTTCACTCCGCTACCGGGCCGAACAGATCTGGCGACACCAATATACTGGAGTGTTCATTTTGTGCCTCTGATTTTATCGCAGGGCTTTGCCCAGTCTACTAAACCTGTCGGGTTTGTCGTTGTCGAGTTTCGTTTGGCGCGCTGGCCGTCCCAGCAGGAAACGTCGGAGATCCAAGGCCGCCTTCAACACGGCAAACGGCGTTTCGCCGAAGTGTCTGGGGCCGTAACAGTACCATAATCCCGGAACCACAAGGAAGGGCAGACCCCAAGGTTGCATAGAGTTCCCTCGTAGGACGGATTGCCAATCCGTCCCACTTTTTATGCAACCATGGGCAGGGTCAACAGATGCGAGGCATCTGTTCGCCGGATAACAGGTCCAGCAGTCGGCCGCTGCCCATCGGATTGCTCAACTGAACCGCGCCCGGGTGTTCGTCGGTGACGGTTCCGATGACTGCCGGGCGATCGGTTACCGGGTGCGATTGCATGATCTGCAATGCGGCGCCGGCTGCTGTCGGCGGGACGATCGCGACCAATCGGCCCTCGTTGGCAACGTACAGAGGATCCAGGCCCATCAGCTCGCACGCACCGGCCACCTGCGGCTGGACGGGGATCCTGGCTTCCTCCAGGTCGATGCCCACGTTGGCGTGTTCGGCCAGTTCGATCAAGGCCGAGGCCAATCCGCCGCGGGTCAAGTCACGCAGGCAGTGCAAATCGCAGCCCAGAACGCTGAGCTTGTCGACCAGATCGACCAGCGAGGCACAGTCGCTGTCCAACGCTCCTTCGAACGCCAGGCCCTCGCGCACCGACATGATGGCGATGCCATGCCTGCCCAGATCGCCGCTGACCAACACTCGGTCACCCGCCTGGATTCTCGCCGGCGATACGTCGATACCGTCGGGCACCACCCCGACTCCGGCGGTATTGATAAACACCGCATCGCCCTTGCCACGATCTACCACCTTGGTGTCGCCCGTGACGACCTGCACCCCGACCTCGTCCGCCGCTCGCCGCATGGACTGGACGATCCTGCGCAAGGTGTCCATGGGCGTGCCTTCCTCCAGGATCAAAGCGCAACTGATCCATCGAGGCTGGGCACCGGCCATGGCCAGATCGTTGACGGTTCCGTAAACGGCCAGTTTGCCGATATCGCCGCCGGGAAAGAACAGAGGGCTGACGACAAACGTGTCGGTGGTGAAGGCTAGTCGCTGGTCGCCCAGCGACAGCACGGCGCTATCATGCGGTAGCGTGGCGTCGGACCCGCCTTTCCCCGAACGGAACTCGGGCAGCAACAGGCCTTCGATCAAATCACGCATCAAACGGCCGCCGCCACCATGCGCCATCTGGACGGTGGCGTGGCGCACGATCGGTACGGGGCAGGTCAACTGGAAGGGGTCCGTGCGTGGTTCGGTCATGGCGACTTTCTTGCTGTCACTCGAAATAGGCGATGGCGTTGCGGAAGATCTGCAGGCCGTCGCCCGATTCCGCGCGGGGGCGGCGAGTCCACTGGGGGTGGTGCGTCGGATCGATGTGACGTTCCGGATGCGGCATCAGCCCGAAGACACGGCCCGTCCGGTCGCAGACCCCGGCCACGTCGGCTTGCGAGCCGTTGGGGTTGGCGGGGTAGGGCAGTGGGCTTTGGGTTCCGTTCCCGTCGTAACGCAAGCACAACTGGTGCTGATCCTGCAACCGATCCAAGGTCGCCGCATCGCGGGTGACGAATTTGCCTTCGGCATGAGCCACGGGCAATTCCAAACGATCGATGTCGCGGAGAAACACGCACTTCTGCGTTTCGGCCCGTAGTCTCACCCAACGATCTTCGTACTTGCCCGAATCGTTCCACATCAGCGTTGCCGGCGGCCCCAGATCGGCGTCTTCCAACAGCAGTCCGGATTTGATCAGGACCTGAAAGCCGTTGCAGATGCCCAGGATCAATTTGCCCGCCGCCTTGAACTGGGCCAAGGCTTCCCCCAGATGATGGCGGATCACGTTGGCAAGAATCTTGCCCGCAGCGACATCGTCGCCAAAGCTGAACCCGCCCGGGATGCATAAGACCTGGAAATCACGAGGCATCTGCGGGTCGTCCAACAAACGATTGACGTGAGCGACCTCGGCACGGCCGCCCGCTTGTTCAAAAGCGAACGCCGTCTCTTGATCGCAGTTCGTGCCGGGAGCTCGAAGTACCAATACGCGGGGTGTGGCCATGGGAATCCAAAGAACAAAACGGGAATGGGGAATCGGGAATCTACCAACGCAACGGTTTCTGCCAAGCCTCTTTCAACTCGAACACTTCCGCCTCCAGGACCGGCCGTGACTGCGGGTCCTGGGCCATCCGGATCGTCAATCGGGCATCGTCGGTCACCTGGCCGATCCGCGCGTGCGGGACGGCATTCAAGCACGCTTCGAACGCTTGCTGATCGTCCGGCGAAACTTCGCACAACAACCGTGAATTCGACTCGGCGAACATCAGGACAGTCTCCAGCGACGGCTCGGCGGTCGCGTCGATTTGATGCGGCACCGCATCCAGCGAAACGCATGCACCGCAACCGCCCGCAAAAGCCATCTCGGCCAACGCGACGGCCAACCCGCCTTCGCTCAGATCGTGACACGCGCGAACCCAACCGGCGCGGATCGCCGCATGGATCGCGGCGTAGGTCTGCCCGGCCATCCGGGGATCGAGCATCGGGACCTGGCCGCCCGACAGTCCGCAGACCAACGCCAAGTGCGAACCACCCAGTTCGTTCTGCGTGGTTCCGACCAGGTAGATCAGATTGCCCGGCTGCTTCAAGTCCATGGTGACGCAGTGCCGGACATCTTCCACCTGGCCCAGGGCGCTGATCAGCAGCGAAGGCGGGATCGAGATCGTCTGGCGGTTACCGTGTTCGTCCTCGTAGCTGAATTCGTTGTTCAGACTGTCCTTGCCGCTGATAAAGGGCGTTCCCAGCGCCACCGCCACGTCCCGGCAGGCCAGCGCGGCCCGGACCAGCGACCCCAGCGTCTCGGGACGATCGGTGTAGCCCCAGCAGAAGTTATCCAGGATGGCGATCCGTTGCGGATCGGCGCCGACGGCCACCGCGTTGCGGACCGCCTCGTCGATCGCACTGGCAGCCATGTGATACGGATCTAAATCCCCGTATCGTGGATTCATTCCACAGGCGACGACCAAGCCGCGCCGCGACGAGATGACCGGACGCAGAACGGCCGCGTCGCTGGGCCCATCGTTCGCGACGCCGACCAGCGGTTTGACCACGCTGCCGCCTTGTACTTCGTGATCGTACTGGCGGATGACCCATTCCTTGCTGGCTACATTCAGCGACCCGAGAATCGCCCGCAGGATCGACGCCGCGTCGCGTTCCTGGGCCTCTGCCGTCCGAGTGCCATCGATGTTGGTCAAAGGTTGGACCGGCGACGCCTGGAACACGGCGCTTCGCACCACCGGGGGGCGGCCCCCGTGCAGGAACTCCATGGACAACTGGCCCACGGTGTGACCGTCGTATTTCAAATCCAGCCGCCCCGTGGGCTCGAAGCGGCCGATGATCGTCGCCTCGACTCCCTCCGAACGACATAACTGGTCGAATTCCTCCCAGTGCTCGGGCGGCACCGACAGCACCATCCGCTCCTGCGCCTCGGAGATCCAGATCTCGGTATACGTCAGCCCCTCGTATTTCAGCGGTGCCCGTTCCAACCATACTTCGGCACCGATCTCTTCGCCCATTTCGCCCACGGCACTGGAGAAACCACCCGCACCACAATCGGTCACCGCATGATACAAACCTCGATCGCGAGCTTGGATCAGCACGTCCAGCACCATCTTTTCCGTGATCGCGTTGCCGATCTGGACCGCGCCGCCCGATACGGTCTCACTCTCGCTGGTCAATTCGGCCGAGCTGAAGGTGGCGCCATGAATGCCATCACGGCCGGTGCGACCACCGATTGCGACGATCCAATCCCCGGCGCGCGGCTGCTTTTCGGCCTTGTCTACCGGCAGCAGGCCCACGTTGCCGCAGTAGACCAACGGATTACCCAGATAGCGAGGATCGAAGTAGATCGCACCGTTGACCGTCGGGATGCCCATGCGGTTCCCATAGTCCCGCACGCCCGAAACGACCCCCTTCATCACACGGCGGGGATGAAGCACGCCGGGTGGCAATTGATCGGCCGGCGTATCGGGCGGCGCAAAGCAGAACACGTCCGTATTGCATACCGGTTTGGCGCCCATGCCGGTTCCCATCGGATCGCGAATCACGCCGCCGATGCCCGTGTTGGCGCCGCCGTAGGGTTCCAACGCCGAAGGGTGATTGTGGGTTTCGACCTTGAAGACCACGTGATAATTTTCGTCAAAGCGAACCACGCCCGCATTGTCTTTGAAGACGCTGATACACCAATCGTCCTCGCCCAGCCGGCGTCGAATCTCCTGGGTCGCGGCGAAGATGGTCTCTTTCAGCATGTTCTCGAAATGCTGCTCGCCTCGGTCGTCCCGGTAAGCGATCCGTCCGGCCAGCGTTTTGTGGCTGCAGTGTTCGCTCCAAGTCTGAGCCAGTGTCTCCAGTTCGATGTCCGTGGGATCGCGGCCCAGATCGCGATAGAACTGCTGGATCGTCTGCATCTCTACCAGCGTCAGATACAGTTGGCCCTCGCGACTGAGTTGCAGCAAGGCTTCGTCCTGCAGTTCACGGATCGGGAGCGTCACCAACTGGAACCGGTAGGGAGACCCGACGTGCAATTCGGTCAGGTCCAGCGGCCCGATGACCAGTTGTTCGATCGAATCGTTCGCCAGGATCTTCGAACCGAACTGCGGAACGTCCGCAGGATCGAGCCCGGTGATCCAGTACTTGCGCAATGTCCGGACCGCATCCACGGTCACGTTGAAATCCGCGATGGCTTGCGCCGCACTTTGAGCTACCGGGTCCATCACACCCGGCTTGCGCAAGACGTGGATCAAGCTGGGCGAACCAGCCGCCAATTCCGGCGATCGGCTCAACACCGCATCCCCGACCGGAGCCACCACCGTGCGCTCGACCACCCCGTCCGAAAACAATTGGCCCGCCAACCGCTCGACCTGCGCCCGATCCAGATCCCCTTGCAGCAGATACCCGTGGGCCGATCGAATCGCTAGATCCCGGCCCAAACCCAGATC
>REEF01000965.1 GCA_007695205.1 Planctomycetaceae bacterium | reverse complement strand
CGATCTCCTCCTGCGTCGGTTGTGGCTCGCCTTCGGGAGGCATGTCACCCGCGTTGACCCGTTCGATCACCTCCGCCCAGCGATGAGTATCGCCACCGAGCGCGAAATCACGTGAGAGCGTATCGATCCGCAGTTCGCCTTCTTGCTGGTCCGGACCGTGGCAAGCGATGCAATATTTGGAAACGAAGGCTTCGTACGATTCCTCCGCGCGTGCCGCACCGGCCAAGCCAATGCTGGCGACGAGTAACAAGAATGGGCGGGTAATGTGTTGCAGGTGGCACATGGCTGTTCGCTGGGAGTGGTTTAGGTAGGGGCGAATGACTGCGAGCCCTGGCTTTGTTTGGCGGTCGAAAAATGCGGGGCGAAAGTTGGAGGCTTCCAGTTTCGCATCAACGCCCCATTTTATCAATCAGTAATTCTTTATCAATCAGTAATTCACGCAAACGGTGTTTTATGGACAGATCGGAGCCGCAGACGAATTTCCCGCTAAAACGCGTTACAGTTTTAGTAAAAAGAGACTCGCAAAGTGCTGAAATGGGAACCAACATTAAAGACGTCGCTCGTGAAGCCGGGGTATCGATCGCCACGGTTTCGTTGGTGTTTAACCGCAAGCCCGGCGTAGGGAAGGAAACCAGAGAGCAAGTGCTGAAGGTGGCCGGCGACCTGGACTATCGGCGAAAACTTCCGTATGGGGACGACATCCCCAAGGGGCGAACGATCCGGTTCCTCAAGATCTCGCGCCATGGTCACACGGTGAACCGAGACCACGACGGCTTTATCGCGGACTACATCGCCGGTCTGGACCAGCAGGCGCGGTTATCGAAATGGACGGTCGAGGTCAACATGTTCGCCAATGTCAGGGCCGAGGAGACGGTGCGGTTTCTGTCGACGGTCTCGGCAGATGGAGCGATTGTGCTGGGCACCGAATTGGCTGCCGACGAGGTGTCGGCATTCGTCAATGCCCCGATCCCGGTTGTGATTCTTGACACCTACTACGGCCATCTGCCACTGGACCTCGTCGACATGAGCAACGAGGCGGCTGCGTTTACGGCCGTCTCGCATTTGGTCCAGCACGGACACCGCGAGATCGGGTTCGTCAAGGGTGACGCGGAAGTGGCCAATTTTCGCTTACGCGAACAGGGCTTTGTCGATGCGATGAAGCACTTTGGACTCCAGGCGAACGCGGAGTGCGTCGTACCAGTCGACACCACCTTCGATGGCGCGTACCGGGATATGGCGAAGTGTCTGGCAGGCGGCGGCCAAATTGCCCCCGGCGCTGTTCATCTCGAACGACATCATGGCCTACGGTGCGATGAAGGCGATGAAGGAGGCCGGGGTCCGCGTGCCCGACGATGTTTCGGTGATCGGGTTTGACGATCTGCCGCTGAGCGCGATGATGGACCCGCCACTGACGACAATATCCGTGTCGAAACACGACATGGGCAGGCGAGCCTTCGACCTATTGGCCGCGCGCCTGAATGAAGGACGCAGCCGCCCGGCAGAGAAAGTCTTGATCGACGGCACCTTGATCGTGCGAGCGAAATGAGACTTGGGTCAACGGGCAATCCCGAGGTTTACGACTCCATTCCCCTTCGGCATCGAACTCGCCTGGCCCTGTTGGCAATTGAAACGGGTAGAATGTCACGCGAGTAATGTTGTTTTGTTTCAGCCATAAGAGATCCAGCGACTGAAGCGGTAGGATGGACTTGACGTCAGCCGCGTGGGAGATAAATCCAATGAAATCGAAATCAACTGCATCCATTTTGGTCGGCCTGCTGTGTGCTGTCCTTGTCCGTCCGCTGATTGCTTCAGACGACGCGGGCCCGGCGCAGGCGTCCGACTTGGAGGGCTGGAATTGGCTGTTCGACGGAAAGACGCTTGACGGGTGGAAGGCGAGCGAGAATCCAGATTCGTTCACGGTGCGTGACGGAATGATCGTCGCTCATGCTCAGGGCACCCCCATTCCGGATCAGGCGTCGTTTCCCAAGAGCCACCTTTTTTATGTCGGTGCCGATGGCAATGCCTCATTTACCGACTTTGAACTTGAGGTAGATGTCAAGACGGAACCCAATGCCAATGGTGGCATCTACTTTCACACTGATTACGTACAAGACAACTGGCCGCAGACAGGTTTTGAAGTCCAGGTCATCAACAGCCCCGGCGCCAAACGCCAAACAGGCAGTCTGTACGCTGTTCAGGACGTAAGTGATCCCCCGGTGAAAGACGGAGAGTGGTTTGCCGTAAACCTAGTTGTGCAAGGCCGCCGCGTTGTCGTGAAACTACAAGGGCAAACGGTGGTGGACTGGACACAGCCGGCTGATTTCTTACCGCCGACGGATAAGACTTGGTCGGATCGCAGACTATCGTCGGGAACCTTTGCCCTGCAAGCGCACGACCCGGGCAGCGTGGTCTATTACAAGAATATCCGCGTCAGACCATCGGTTTCAAAATCGGACCACATTCACTCCGAGTAGCAGGTCGGCTTATTGCATGACCGTAAGCACTTCGACTTCTTTGAGGTCTCGCAGAACAACGCCAACGACGGCCAGCGAATGCTGACCTCGTGGCTCGTGCCACGCTCGCGTAACTGGGGCGAGCAATTGAATCAGTCGGATGGTTAGAAAGTCTAAAGAGAAGAAAGAAAGAAGAGAAACGAAAATGCTCCCCGAAAGAACCCATTGGGCTGCTGCCCCTGTTTTCATGCGAACCAAGACTCGACAACGGCCTGTCATTCGCTGCCTGACGATTAGCCTCGTCGCAGTTCTGCTGGCGGGATTCGCCGCCATCGCGATAGCCGGCGACGAAGCGAGTGGCAAATCGACGACTGACACACCGGATTCGGGTTCCCAGAAAACACATGTGCTGGTCGTCGTGGGCCCCAGCGAACATCCACCCGGGACCCACGAAGTTGCCGCCACGGGGCGTTTGATCAAGCATTTGCTGCAGGAGAGCAAGCGAATTGATCCTCCTGCGGTCAGTGTCGTTTCCCAATGGCCGGATGATGCCGCGCTGCTGGATGCGGTTACCAGTGTGGTCTTTTTGGGCGATTTTTTTCCACCGACGCGCATGGAAAACAAGTCTCGGATCTTACAGCAACTTGACGAAATGACCCAACGCGGTTGCGGTATCGTCTGCGTGCATTTTGCGACCGGGTTAGCGAAGCATGATGTTACACCTGAAGGGCATCATCCCTTGTTGGATTGGACCGGTGGATATTTTGCGACCCGATGTGAGCACCATCAGTCGGTGGCTAAGATTTTCGAATCGACCATCGAACCTGCCGAGCGTCCGCACGCCGTGCTGGCCGGATGGAAATCGTTTCGCATTCACGACGAGCCCTATTATGAAATGTATTTCGGCCCCAAGGAAACTCATAATCGTTTGATACCCTTTGCCACGGCCATGATTCCTCCTGAAGCTCCGCGACAACAATTAGTGGCCTGGGGAATTGAACGCCCTGACGGAGGACGAGGCGCGGCGATTGTGCTGCCTCACTTCATTCGCAATTGGCTCGACCCGAATATGCGAACGCTGATCTTGAACCTCATCGTTTGGTCCGCGAAAATCGACGTCCCCTCCGAAGGCGTTGATTCGCAGTTGGACGATTTGCAAAGCTTTCAAACCGGGACCGGAAAGTGAACGATGGCAATGGAACAACAAGTCAACCGACAATACGACGCGGTCATTGTGGGCGCGGGGCCAACCGGTTCGCTGGTAGCCGCCAAGCTCGCGGCCGCCGGATTGTCGGTTGTGGTTCTGGAATCCGGAGATCGTTTCAAAGGACATAACGCACTTGAGAATACCGAGGCCAATGCGGGCAAGATCATGTGGCACGAGCCGCGCAAACATGTCGGCGGTGACTTCGTGATTCCCAAGACGGGCGTCGGCGTTGGCGGCGGCACCTTGTCATGGCTGGGTGTGATGCCTCGTTTTCATCAAGCGGACTTTTGTACGTATTCGACCGAAGGCGTTGGTGCCGATTGGCCGATCAGCTACGACGATCTGCGACCACATTACGAAACCGTGGAGCGCGAGTTTGGTGTCGCCGGTGAAAGCGGCCCCTTCGCGCCCGAGCCCTACACACTGCCGATGCCGGCGCATCGCATGAATTGGCATGCCCAGGTACTCGCTCGCGGAGCCAAGAAGCTGGGGGCCCAACCGTTTGCGCCGCCGATAGCGATCAACTCGGTGGCGCGGGACCAGCGACCGGCCTGTATCTACTGTGGATGGTGTGCATCAGGCTGTCCGACCGGGGCTAAAGCGACGGCGGCGAATACCTATTTGCCTAAAGCCGAGCGTCTGGGAGTCCGTGTCATCAGCGGGGCATTTGTCCGTCGCGTCAACTACGATGCCGCCAAAGGCCGGGCCTGCGGTGTTACCTGGATCGACGATCTGCGAAAGGAACATCGCGTCGATGCGAAAGTGGTCATCCTTGCCGCCCATGCCGTTGAAACACCTCGCCTGTTGCTGCTGTCGGCCAATCCAACCTTTCCCGAGGGACTAGCCAATTCCAGCGGTTTGGTAGGCAAGAATTTTATGAGCCATCCGACATGGCAAGTGTTCGGTACCTTCGACCACCCTATCAATGCATACAAAGGAATGCAAATGGGGCACGTGATGGTGCAGGACTATTATCAGCCGAAGCCCACCAATGGCTTTGCACGCGGTTATATCTTGGTCAGCTATATGATGACGCCGGTCACCTATGGGCTGCTGAGTGGGGAATCTTACGGCCAGGACTTCAAAGATTTTCTCTACGACTATCAGCACACCGCCGCATGGTGGGCTCACGCGGAGGGGCTTCCCAGCGAAAATAACACCGTCACGCTTGATCCTGAACTGTTGGATTCCCATCACCTGCCGGTGGCGAGAGTGACTTACAAGTGGGGCGATAATGACGTGAAGGTTGCCGCCGCCGGGCGCGATAAGGCTGCTGAAATGATGGAGGCATCGGGAGCCGCGAAGGTACGTATCGGCTTGAACTACGGTGCGCATGCGATGGGCAGTTGCCGGATGGGCATCGACCCACAAGCGTCGGTGGTCAACGAATTCTGTCAATCACATGACGTCAGCAATCTATTCATTTGTGATACCAGTGTCTTTGTCACCGGCACGGGGGTCAATCCCACACTGACGGCCATGGCCATCGCCGATCGTGCGGCGGAATACCTGGTAGCTGCTGGCAAACGTGGAGATTTCCAATGATCCACGAGACACCCGTTACGCTCCAAGACATTACCACGCTTTCAGCCCTCGCCTCCGGGATCATCCCGGCTGATGATCGCGATGCCGGAGCGACTGGCGTCCATGCGGGAGCGAGCATTGCGGCACGAATGAGAACCAGCCCCTACGCCGATGTCTATCTCGACGGATTGAAAGCTGCCAGCGAAATGTCGAAGTCAAACTTTGGTATCGATGTCGATGCTTTGGATACAACCCAGTTACACCAGCTCGTCGCGATCCTGCGGGAGCAAGTCCCTGAGTTCTTTCGACAACTGCGAGCGGACGTCTGTGTCTACTACCTCAGTGACCCAGGCGTTTGGCAGCGTATCGGCTTTCCTGGTCCATCGACAGACGATGGTGGCTATTCCGATTTCGATCAGCCTCAGTAGTCCGGTGTAGTGGGACTCGCCAGAATTCCCAACGTTCAAATGGAATTCTGGCGAATCCCACTACGGTAAACCAATTGCTGTCGCTCGCCCTATTGCCACTTTAATCAACTAACGAGTCCACTATGTTACAGGTTCCAAAACTTCTTCCGTCGACGGCTGCCTTCCTGGCGAAGCCTGGCCAGATGTTAATCGGTGGACAGTGGCGAAACGCGGCCAGTCACGAAACCCTTCCTTCTTTCGACCCTGCGACCGGGCAGCCGATCGGCAGTTTTCCTGCCGGTGCTGCGGAAGATGCGAACGAAGCCGTGGCGGCTGCGCGACGGGCGTTTCCTGCATGGAAACGATTCTCGCCGCACGAACGAGGGCGAATGCTCAATCGCATCGCCGCGTTGATTGAAAAGTATGAGGATGAACTGGCCGAGCTGATCACGCTGGAGAACGGCAAACCATTATGGGAAGCTCGCAAAGAAGTCGCCACGGCAGTGTCTTGGACCGAGTACTACGCGGGCTGGACGACAAAGCTGACCGGGGAGACGATTCCAATGTCGATCCCTGGCCAGTTCCTGAACTACACCACCCGCGAGCCGCTGGGCGTCGTGGCCGGGATTACGCCGCCGAATTATCCGTTGACCATGGTTCTTTACAAGGCGATCCCCGCGATCGCGACTGGCAATACGATCGTCATCAAGCCGTCAGAAGATACCAGCTTGGTCGCATTGCGATTAGGTGAAATCATTTGTGAAGCGGAAATCCCGGATGGAGTCTTCAACATCGTCACTGGTTTGGGCGAGACCGTCGGTGCGACACTCGCCAACCATCATGATGTCGACAA
This sequence comes from Planctomycetaceae bacterium, assembly GCA_007695205.1. GTDB lineage: Bacteria > Planctomycetota > Planctomycetia > Pirellulales > Pirellulaceae > SKKK01. Next base: position 4,338 of record REEF01000965.1, on the reverse strand, counting down.
AATTACCTTCACCGGCAGCACGGAAGTCGGCCGGTTGCTAGTTCACGCCTCGGCGGGCAATCTAAAAAAAGTCTCGCTGGAACTCGGTGGGAAGTCGCCCAACATTGTGTTCGCTGACGCCGATTTGGAAGCCGCACTCAAGGGCGTTTTCTTTGGCATCTTTTTTTGCCAAGGCGAAATCTGTTCAGCCGGTTCGCGACTATTCGTGGAACGTTCCATTTATGAGGAATTCGTGGCACGCGTTTCCGACATGGCCCGCTCGGTGAAACTCGGTCATGGGCTGGACGAGCAAACCAAGATGGGACCGTTGGTCTCGCGCGGGCAACAGCAGCGAGTGCTGAACTACATCCGCATCGGAACGCAAGAGAATGCCAAGCCCGTCGCCGGTGGCATCGCACCAGACGGTGAACTCGCCGACGGTTTCTTTGTCCAGCCTACCGTCTTTAGTGGTGTCAACAATTCGATGCGGATCGCTCAAGAAGAAATCTTCGGGCCGGTTGTCTGTGCGATCCCGTTTGACGATCTGCCCGATGCCATCGCCAAGGGGAACGACTCTCCGTTTGGTCTCGCGGCAGGAGTGTGGACGCGTGACGTCCGCAAGGCTCACCAGATGGCCGCCGCGTTGGATGCCGGAACGGTCTGGGTTAACTGCTTCAACGCATTCGATAACGCGTCGCCATGGGGCGGTTTCAAGCTCAGTGGCTGGGGCCGTGAAAAAGGCCCGTATGGACTCGATCTGTTCACGCAGGTCAAGTCAGTCATCGTAAATTACAGCTAGTGCTTTGTCACAGCTTAAAATTAGGGTACGACGGTCTTCTAGTCCGTTTATACCCCACAAGTCATCATGTATTGCTCCCCTGCCAGCTCGTCTGGCAGGAAGCCGAGGTTGGCAAGCTAGATTCAATCCGACAATTGCGCAACCTTCCGAGTTTAACTTGTGCTCGCCGCTTGAAGCGGCGAGCACAAGTTAAACTCGATGGACTGGGAGGGCGTCGCTGTCTAGCTTGCGAACCTTATTCACCCACGAGACGAGCTCGTGGGGGTCAAAAAAAATGTGGGGTATAAAAAGACTGGAAGTCCACCGTCTAGGTTTCAACTCAACCCTAATGTTAAGCTGTGACAAAGCACTAGTGCTTTGTACTTGTCTTCGACTTCTTTTACTTCTTTAACTCAGTGGAACCTCAGTCAAATGAATTTTCCGATGCGATTCCTCTTGTTTTATGTCTCCTTGTCCATGGCCATCTCTGTCGGTGGTGTTAGCGCCGCCGAGAAACCGAACGTGGTCGTCATCTTGATTGACGATCTCGGATCGGCCGATCTGGGGTGCTATGGCGCAGAAGATATGGTCACGCCGCATCTTGATGCGTTGGCCGACGGAGGAGTTCGTTTTACACAATTCTATGCGGCGGCACCTGTCTGTTCACCGTCGCGCGCCGCTTTGTTAACGGGGAGGTATCCGGTTCGGTGTGGCGTTCCGGGAAATGCCGGGTCGCAGTCGGGCGCACCGGGCGGTTTACCGCCTGAGGAGATAACGCTCGCGGAGATGTTCAAGGCGGCCGGATACGCGACCGCGCACATCGGTAAGTGGCACCTCGGTTACACTCCAGAAATGTCACCCAATGCGCAAGGCTTCGACCATTCATTCGGCCACATGGGCGGCTGCATCGATAACTATTCGCATTTCTTTTATTGGTCCGGCCCCAACGTCCATGATCTGCATCGTAACGGCGTCGAGGTGTTCCATGATGGCGAGTATTTTCCCGACCTGATGGTCCGCGAGGCTTCCCAGTTCATGCAGCAGCACCGCGAAGATCCCTTTTTCGTCTACTTTGCCATGAACATGCCGCATTACCCGTATCAAGGGGACGCGAAATGGTTGGAGCACTTCAAAGACGTGCCCTACCCACGGAATCTCTACAATGCCTTTGTCGCGTCAATGGATCAGCGGATCGGCGACCTCGTGGCGAAGCTCGATGAACTTGGGCTGCGGGATAACACGATCATCGTCTTCCAGTCCGACAACGGTCATTCTACCGAGGAACGGGCTCATTTCGGCGGTGGCAGCAGCGGGCTGTACCGCGGTGCCAAGTTCAGTCTTTTCGAGGGTGGTCTGCGTTTGCCGGCAATCATTTCTTGGCCGGGAAAATTGGCGACAGGTGAAACGCGGTCGCAGGTCGCGCATGCGTGTGATTGGATGCCAACCGTTGCCGAGTTCTGTGGTGTTGACATTCTCAATCCCGATCTCGACGGACGCAGTCTCGGTGGAGTCCTTCGATCCGATTCCGAAAAAACGCCACACGACGTCCTGCACTGGCAAGTCGGAGCGGGTGGGGGCGCGCAGTGGTCGGTCTTGCGGGGCGATTGGAAGCTGATCGGCAAGACCCGCGACACCACCGACGGTCGCTCGCCAAGTGAAGTCACAGGTTTCTTATCCAACCTTCGCGACGACCCGAGTGAGCAAACGAATTTTGCTGACACCCACCCGGACGTGGCGGCAGAGTTGCAGAAGCTGCACGATGATTGGGTTGCGAAACTGGACAACAGCCGCACGAAGTAAGCAACCGTGATAAAATAAGCGACGAGTTTCCATTCCCTCTCTCGAGATTTCTTGCAGCTATTCCGCAGCTTGGGGCCGGAGGATACGGTCGAAAATAGGGAACGAAAAATGGTGTTCCGATCTTCCGCCCCCATCTTTCACCCGCCTTGTCTTGAGGGATAGACATGGCTGGCGTGAATGGCATTACTTTGAGTACTTAGCCATCACCTGCTGCCGAAACTCCCGATCAGCAAAGGGATCTTGAGTCTCTTCTTGCCACTGAACCAGTTGTGCCTTGAGGCGCTGTTGGATTTCTCGCATCGTTTCCACGTCAGCCAAGTTAACGAACTCCACCGGGTCCTCGCGCAAGTCGTACAACTCCCACTGCGGCGGATCGACTAAGCGTTCCATGGCCAGTCGCGCCGGGTGGTCGGGAGGCAATTCCTGAGCCGCTTGATAGGCGGAATCGCCATCGACCGAAGCGGAGGCAGTCGCTTCCCCGGCTCGCAGGTTATGAATCAACTTGTAGCGACCATCGGTGATTGCTCGGCGCGGGAAAAAAGGGCGGGCGCCGTGAAAGTGAAACTCGCCGACCAAACTCGGTCGCCAGCCCGCTTGCTCCCGACCGCTGAGCACCGGTCGCAACGAGCGACCATGCAGACCGCTGGGCAGTTCGATATTCGCGGCATCCAAGATGGTCGGGTAAATGTCGATGCTGCCCACCAGTTTTTCGGATACGTGTGGCTGGGACACTTCGGGCCAACTGACCAGAAAGGGGACTCGCAGACCCGCTTCGTAACAACTTGTCTTCCCGCGGGTGAACGGCGGACCATGATCGCCGAGAAACAGGATCAACGTGTTGTCGTATTGCTCGGCTTCCCGCAAAACATCCATCAGCATCCCGATCGCAGCATCGATCCGGTGCACGCAGTTGTAGTACCCGGCGATCTTGGTCCGTTGAGCTTCGGTGTCAATCTGTTGCCAAGGCCAGGGCGGAACATCCTCGGCGGTTAATACCTTTTCAGGAATGCCTTCCACTTGATCGGGAAAGAAGGCGGGACGGAGACTACCATCGGCCAATCGTCGTCGATCCGCAGCCTGTTCAACGTGGGGATCAAAAAGATTGAACATTAAGAACCACGGTTGGTCGCCCGCTTGTTCCACAAACTCGCGAGCGAACCCGACCTGCTTGCGAACCTCACGCGAGCCAAACCCTTCGTTATAACGCGCATCAAACGCGAAGGCCTTTCCTGGGTTCACATGCAGTTTCCCGATGATCCCTGTGCGATAGCCGGCCTGGTTCAAGACATTCGGCAAGAGGGCGTCTAAAAGATGTTCATGGACCTGGAATCCAACATTGGCGTTGGCTAATCCGTATTGGCCGTTTCCATGAGGATACAAACCGGTGAACATCGTCGATCGCGATGGGCTGCAGGACGCTTGGCTGACGTAGGCGGTTTGGAACTGAACCGATTCCTGGGCTAGCCGATCGATGTTCGGCGTCTGAGCCAATTTGTCCCCATAACAACCCAATTGCAGACCCAAATCGTCCGCCGTAATCAGCAATACGTTGGGCCGCCCCGCCAATGCAGGAGGCGCCAACAGACATAACGTTAGCAACAAAATCGAATTAGAAAAAAATCGTTTTGATCGCATGTTCATCCTCAATCGTTCGGTCCGCGAAGGTTTAGGGGAGGGGAAATCGAGTGATCCGAGAGGTGTAACCGGCGTTGCGACAGTCAGCATACCAGAGCCGTAGGCATGTAGCCATTCAAGAGATTGCGGTGCGGGTGAGTGCGTTT
>REEF01000591.1 GCA_007695205.1 Planctomycetaceae bacterium | reverse complement strand
CGGGCATCGTCAGGGTTCGAATCGTGCATGCCGGCCGTGAGATTCCGGCATCGGCCGCAAATCGATCGTCGGCGAACACGTTTTCGATGCACTGCTGCCAGCCGCCGTGGAGGTACGAAGGGCGGCCGAGCAACCGTTTTGATCGAGAACACGAGGCTTTGTGCTCGGCCAGCCCGACTCTCGACCGCAACGATTGTACGACGAGTGCGGTTCGTGATAGAATAAGGGTCGGCCGCAACTGGGATCCGCCGAGTTGCGGGGCTGAGCTCGCCGATGGCGAAGGGCTCGAAGAAAATCCTTCCTCGTGATACAAGGAGAGGGCAGTGTTCCTAGAAAAATTTCACGCGCGACTCGTCCGACGCGTTTTCCTGTTGGTGCTGGTCCTGGCGGCGCTTGTGCTGGGACTGAATCGTAGCAGGATGCCGCAACGATTATTGTGTGCAACCGAACCACCACCGGAAGCCGCGCCGGCGGCCCAGGAAAGCGAAAACGAAGCAGCCGAGCATGAGATGGAGCTGGTGACCGTGGGAATGGATATGGTCACCCGATCGCCCGTTGTCCTGTTGCGCCAGGCGAAGGGCAACCAGCGACTGCCGGTCTGGGTGGGAATCCTGGAAGCGCAGGGGATCATGCGCGCCTTGCAGGGCATCCAGATGCCACGCCCCATGACCCATGATTTGATGGCGACGCTGCTGGAAGAATTGGGCGGCACGCTGGAAAGGGTCACCATCGATGAACTGCGCGACGGTACGTATCACGGAAAACTGACGCTGCGCATCGAGGGCCAGGACCAGCCGCGGATCCTCGACACGCGGCCTTCGGATGGGATGGCCCTGGCTTTGCGCACCGGGGCTGCCATCTACGTCAATGACGAAGTCCTGAAGGAGACACCGGACATCCTGTTCGTGCCGTTGGCCGAAGGGGAACAAGTCGTGTCGACTCTGGGGATCACCGTCATCCGACCGACCGAGGATCACCGAGAACAGTTCGATTTGCCGGAAACCCCGGGGGTGCTGGTGATCGAAACGTTGGGCGAAGCCCAGCGTTTGGGCCTGCAACGCGGTGACCTGATCATCCAGGTCGATGACCAGAAGCCCACCACGCCGATGGAGTTCTTCGAGGCCATCCAAGCCGCACCCGGCAAGACGATCCAGATCCGCTACCTGCGCGGCGATCAGGAAGACGAACTGGAATTGCCCGCGGAAATGCCGGTACCCCCACGCGAGCCTCGTCGAGACATCGCATGACGTATCAGCGGGCCAATCCTCGCGCGGCTCATGAATCCGAACCAACAGGGTCGGAGTGGACCCCAACGTTGCATCAAGCTCCCTCGTAGGACGGATTGGCAATCCGTCTTACAGCAAATCGTAGGACGGATTGGCAATCCGTCTTACTCTTTCTGCAACGATGGCGAGGACGCAAGAACGTGGCGGCGAGTGTAGTAGGGGAAGATCTCGCCAAAGTTGAAATTCTCTGCGTTGTCGTTCGACGCCAGCCGAAAGAAGAACTCGTCGTTGTTCACCAGTTGGCCCAGGTCTGGATTGCCGACCGTCGCTTTGCCCGACGTGAAATGCTCGGGCTGGACCTGGGTGACCGAATAGGTGCCCGGTGGCAGGTCGTCGAACAGATAACGGCCATCGGCACCGGTGACGAATTGTGCCTGGATCGGTTGGCCGTCCACATCTTCGCCATTAAGCAGCAATCGGACGCCGCTGATCGGCATTTCCAGCGGATCAAAGATGCCATTGTCGTTGACATCAAAATAGACTCGCCCCGAAATGGTCGCCGGCGGCAACTTGGCGATGGTCGTCACGATGCTGGTGTTGTCGTCCGGTTGGGTGTCGAATTGATCGGCGGTCACCGTCGCTTCGTTTCGCAAGTCGCCTCGAAACTCGGGGTTCACGTCCACGATCAACGTGACGGTGGCTTTTTGGCGCGCGGCCAAGCTGCCGATCAAAACGGTGACCACCCCGTTCTCTTCGCTGGCTGTACCCTGGCTGGCTGTCACGGAACGGAAGGTCACGCCGAACTGAGGCAACAGATCGGTCAGCACCACATTGGTCGCGGTGGCTGGACCCGAGTTGGTGACCGTTAACGTGTAGGTCAACGAATCGCCGGACAAAACCGGGTCAGGAACGGCTTCGGTCGCCAGGGTCAGTTCGGCGACCTGCGGGATGATCTCGACGGTCTGCTGATCATCTTCGCGTTCGACGTTATTGTTGGGTGTCGAATCGGGATCTGCCTGGTCCGAGGTAAACACCTCGGCGGTGTTCGACATCTTCTTCGGGGAAACGACGCGAGCCGACAATTCCAGGGTAGCCGCCGTGCCCGTTTCCAGGATCCCGACGGTCCAGATCCCGGTGTCCGGGTCGTAGGCGCCCAGCGAGGCGGATGACGACACGTAATTCAAACCCTCGGGCAATTCGTCCTTCACGCTGACGCCCGTCGCCGTGTCCGGTCCGCTGTTGTTTACGGTGATGGTGAACGTGACCACCTCGTCGCGTATCGGTTGGGACTGGTTGACACGTTGTGTCAACGACAGATCGGCGACTTGAGCCCGCACGGTGATCGCCGCATAGTCATCTTCGTCGGGGTTATTGTTACCCGGTGTCGAATTGGGATCTTTCTGGTCGGCGGTCGTGACTTGCGCGACGTTGGTCAGGTTGCCAAGTCGTTCGACGCGAGCCACGATCTCCATCGTCGCACCCGACTCGGGCGGCAAGCTGCCGACGTTCCACAGACCGGTCCCGCTGTCATAGGTGCCTTGCGAGGTGCTGCTGCGGACGTAGGTCAGCCCTGCCGGCAGACGGTTGGTCACGGCTACTCCGGTCGCGTTATCCGGCCCCTTATTGATCACGCCGACCGTGAACGCCACTTGATCCCCCAAGTTCGGCGTCGGATTATCGACCGTCATCAGGACGGACAGATCGATCTCCAGCGGCATCACGACAACGGAAGCAAAGTCGTCCTCTTCCGGATCTGAATTGCCGGGGGTCGAATTCGGATCGAATTGATCGACGCTCAACACCTCGACCACGTTGATCTTCTCGCCCAGAGTGGTCACGGTAGCAACGACCTGCAATGTCGCGGTTGCTCCATCGGCCAATGTGCCGACGGTCCAGCGACCCCGGCTGACGTTGTACGCACCTTGCGAGGGCAATGCCGACTGGAATCGCAACCCCTCGGGCAACACGTCGCTGACCACGATGTTGGTCGCCGAATCGGGACCTGCATTGGACAGCGTGAGGGTATAGGTGATTCGGTCGCCGACGTTGGGCCGCGTCGTATTGACGGTCTTGGTCAGCGACAGATCGGCGATTTGGGGTGTGATCGAGGCGGTATCCTGATCGTCCTCGTCCGGCACATTGTTGCCGGGCGTCGAATTCGGATCGAACTGGTCCACGGCGATGATTTCGGCCGGGTTGGTCGCGGGACTTGCATCCAGGACCTGGGCGACGATTCGCATATTCACGTTGCGGCCCGCCGCGATGCGGTCCACCGTCCAGATCCCGGTCTCGGGATTGTAAGCGCCCGTCGACCCGCTGGAGGAAACGTAGCGCAGATTGGCAGGCAGCACATCCCGAACCTGGATGTTGGTTGCGGCGCTGGGCCCCGCGTTGTTGACGGTCAACGTAAAAGTGACATTTTGGCCGACATTGGGCCTGGCGTTATCGACGGTCTTGGTCAACGACAGATCGGCGACTTGCGGCGTAACGATCAACTCGGCCTGGTCGTCTTCCTTCGGTTGATTGTTATCGGGAGTCGAATCCGGATCGAATTGATCTGAGGCCGAGATCTCGGCCACGTTCGTGGTCCTATCGGCCGTTTCGACAATCGCCGCGACCATCAAGGTCGCCTGGCCCGCGTTGGCGATGTCCCCCACGGTCCAGATGCCGTTGACGCTGTCATACGAGCCTTGCGAGGCACTCGCGGAAAAGAACGCCAAGCCGGTCGGCACGGCATAGCGGACCGCCACGCCCGTGGAATCGTCAGGGCCTGCGTTGTTGACGGTCAGCGTAAAATTGATGGTTTGGCCCACATTCGGGGTCGTCTGATCGACTTGCATTCTCAGCGACAGATCCGCCACCTGAGGCGTGATCGTGACCGAATCCTGATCGTTTTCGCCGGGCACGTTGTTGCCGGGCGTCGAATTGGGATCGAACAGGCTGGACGCGCTGACCTCGGCAGTATTCACCAGCCTCACCGCTCGACTGACACGCGCCGTGACCTGCAGTGTGGCGGTCGCCCCCACGGGCACATCGCCGATGGTCCAGATGCCTCCGGTGGGATCGTAGACGCCCACACTGGCAATCGACGATTGGTAATCCAAGCCTTCCGGCAATCGATTGCGCACGGCGACATCGGAGGGTGCGTTCGGCCCGGCGTTCAGCAACGTCAGCAAGAACGTGACGTCATCGCCCACGTTGGGTCGAGTCACATCGGCGGTCATGCTCAACGAGAGATCGGCCGTTTCCGGTTGAACGATCGCACTGGCCTGATCGTCTTCGCTCGGCACATTGTTGTTCGGGATCGAGTTCGGGTCGAACTGGTCCGACGCGATCACCTCGGCCGCGTTTTCCTTGACTCCCGGCTGAGCGACGCGAGCCGTAAGTCGCAGCGTCGCCGATCCGCCGTTGACTACCGTGCCGACCGTCCAATGCCCGTTGTTCCGGTTGTAGGAGCCCTGCGAGGCGTTTGCGCTGACGAAGGTCATCCCCTCGGGCACCTGGTCCCGAACGACCACTCCCGTCGCCGCGTCGGGGCCCTTGTTGCTGACCGTAACCGTAAACACCACCTGGTCACCGACGGTCGGATTTCCCCTGTCCACCGTTTTCGTTAACGACAGATCGGCGACCTGCGGTGTGACGCTGGCGCTGTCCTGATCGTTTTCGGCCGGATTATTGTTGTTCGGGGTGGAATTCGGATCGACCTGGTCGGAACTGGCAACCTCGGCCGTGTTGACCGTGGTGTTCGCGGCATCGACGCGTGCGGTGATCTGAAGTGTCGCGGTGCCGCCGGCAGCGATCTGGCCGACGTTCCAGATGCGAGTGGTGCTGTCGAACGTACCTCGCGACGGTCTGGCGCTGACAAACGACAAACCGCTCTGCAGCGAATCACGCACGGTGACGCCCGTCGCCATGCTGGGTCCGAAATTACTTAACGTGACCGTAAACACCACATGGTCGCCGACATTGGGTCGAGCGTTATTGACGGTTTTTGTCAGTGCCAGGTCAGCCGCCTGAGGCGTGACGACCACGCTGACCTGATCGTCTTCGGTGGGCACGTTGTTCCCCGGCGTGGAATTCGGATCGAACTGTTGCGACGCCGTGACTTCGGCGGTATTGGTCTTGGCCCCCACGGTGGCGACTCGAGCCGTCAGCAATAACGTCGCGTTCCCGCCAGCAGGCAGCGAACTGACCGTCCAGATCCCGGTTCCCGGATTGTAGACGCCGACCGAGGCAGACGACGAGACGTAGGTCAACCCTTCCGGCAAGCGATCGGTCACGGCGACCCCCGTGGCCGTATTGGGGCCGGCATTGGATAGCGTGATGGTGAACAGGATGGTTTCACCCACGTTGGGCGAAGCCTTGTCGACCGTCATGTTCAGCGACAGATCAGCGATCTGCGGCGTCAGCGTGACGGTGGACTGATCGTCCTCGGTGGGCACATTGTTGCCGGGCGTCGAGTTGGGGTCGAACTGGTCGGATGTCTGGATCTGGGCTGTATTGGCGACGCTGCCCGCCTCGGTGACGCGAACCGTCAATTGCATCGTCACGCTTTCACCGACGTTCACATTGCCGATATTCCAGATCCCGGTCGTCGGGCTGTAATCGCCGCGAGTGGCATTGGCGCTGACGAAAGCCAAGCCGACCGGCAGCGGGTCGCTGACCGTCACTCCCGTGGCCATCGACGGCCCGGCATTGGTGACCACGATGGTAAACGTCACGTTCTCGTTGACATTGGGCGTCACGTTGTTGGCCGTCTTGGTCAGCGAAAGATCGGCGACCGCGGGCGTCAGGATGACACTGGCCCAATCGTCTTCGCCAGGCACATTGTTGCCGGGTGTCGAGTTAGGATCGGTCTGGTCCACCGAAAACACCTCGGCCACATTGGTGATCTGTGTCCCGGTGTTCACCGTCGCTACGATTTCCAGCGTGGCGGAACCGCCGTTGCCGATCGTTCCGACCGTCCATTGCCCTGTGCCGGGTTGGTACGTCCCCTGGCTGGGCCTCATGTCCACCAGGGTCAGTGCCGGCGGCAGCACGTTCAAGACAACCACGTTCGTGGCCGTGGCGGGCCCGGCATTGTTGACGGTGATGGTGAACGTCACGTCCTGGCCCACGGTCGGCGAATCGTCATCGACCGTCATGTTCAGCGACAGGTCGGCGATGTTGACATTTGAAAAATCCGCCGTGAACGGGGTGGGTCCTCGCGTTTCGATGACCGTCATCTGTCCGGCCATGCCGCTGTTGGTCGCCACGATCTCCAGCGATACTGCGCCGACATTGGTAACATCGGCGCCGCTGCCAGCACCGACCTGCAGATCATGCTGCAGATCGATCAGATAATCCTGATCGGACTGGCCGGTGGTATTTGCCAGATTCAACTGGACCTGAGACCAATTGTTCTGGTCGGTGTAGATTCGCAGATTCGCCACGCCGCCGGTTTTATCCGTCCCCAGACTCATATGCGCAAAGGTGCTGGTCCCGTCGGCGGTCAAATCTACGCCGCCCAGTCCCACCGGGTTCAGCGACGAGGCATTGTTGTTCGGCCCGTCCCAGACGATCCTATAGGTTCCGACCGCGCCGAACGTTGGAAAGAACACCAATCGCTCGTTTCCGCTGCTCATCGTTACGCTGTCAAAGCTGGCCCCGGCCGTCATCACGCCGATCAGATCACGGTAGCCACCCAGGGCCTCCGACGCGGCCATCGACGAATTGGCAACCGTACCGACAGGAAACGGACCGATGACGGTCTGTTGTGTCACGAAGGTATCGATCGGGACACCCGCTACGCCTTGCGCGGCAACCGTCGAGATCGAGATCTGCGGACTGATCTGCTCGTTGACCGTCTGACCGCCGACCGACTGGGCCGGTTGCTTGACGAAGTAATTGCCTGCGGTCAACCGCGAAAAACGATAGACGCCGTCAGCGTCCGTTGTGGCCGAGGCGACGGGGGCGCCGTCGCCGGCGTCCAGTACGCCGTTGCCGTTGACATCGCGGTACAGCTCGACCGACGCGCCAATCAGTTGCTCGCCGGGCGTGAAACCGTCACCATCGACGTCCCGGTAGACCGTGCCGCTGATCAGTCCCAGGTCGGTCGCCGTCAACAACCGCCGGTGTTCGAGAGGTTCGAAAGTCAATCGCCGATGGAGCCCGCGATAGTGAGGCGTTTTGGTGGAGTTGCGTCGGGACGTTTTTCGGTGTCGTTTCATCGTCTTGGTCGTTCCATCAACAACGGTGATCGAGCGTTTACCAGCGGTAGTCCAGGCCCAGGCTGATGCCTTGAGTCCAAAAACTGGTGCTCTTGAAAGCAAACGAAGGTTCAAGCGGACCGGCAGGAGTCCCCATCGGGTCGGGGATGTAAGAGCCATTGACGGTCAAATCGATCGCGTCGCCCACTCGGACCACTCGAGGCCAGTAGACGAAGCGGTAGCCGCCAGTGATTTTCAAGTTGCTGGTCAACAGATAGCCGACGGTCAAGCCGAATTCGGTGATCAGATCCGTCTCTTTCCGCGAATACGTTCCCGCGTTCGTTGGCAGCGCCAGCAGGCCACCATCGAACGCGTTTTCGACGCCGACCATGCTGAAGTCCGTCGAGCCTGCGATCGCCACGCTCTGCTCGGTCCTGCCCAACGCCAACCTCAGATCGCCGTCAAACGCCCAGCGATTGCGGTAATACTGGTACAACAACCCCAGCTCGCCACCCTGAAAATTGTTGCTGGATTGGAATTCATCCAACACGTCGAACCCGGCTTGGGGCGTGACGGACACCGCCGTCAGCGACCGAATCGCCAGATCGTCCCTCAAGGACAGGTAACGGTAGCCGCCCAACAGATCGAGTCGGTACCCCGAGGGATTGCCGACGCACGACCTTCCCGGCTCGTAGAAACAACCGTTGTTGAATCGGATGTTGCCTCGTAACACCAGCCCGTACGAGCGGAATCGGTTGCGACCATCGATCGTCAGGCTGCCGGCCGTCACGTTGGGAAACGAGATCAGTTCTGAGTCCGGGCCCTGAGCCGGGCCCAAGGCGGGATCGACATTCGTGAAGGGTCGGGCCAAGATGTCCACCCCATTGGACTCGCCGCGAAAGTGCAAGTCCACATCGCTCAGGCCGATCGTTTCAAACTGCAGCCCTAAACGCCGACTGGGCTCGAACCAGGCTCCGGTTACCCAGCGAAATCCATCCGTTGTCGAGCCCAGGATCCTTTCATCGCCGAACAGGACCGTCGTCGTCGGCAGGCCCAACACGCCCGCGTCTTGCTGCGGAGTTCCCGGATCGCTGGTGGTCGCCAACGCGGGGATGCGGGTACTGGTTCGTGTCCAATACAACAGCTCGGACTTACCCCAGATCCAGTGCTGTGGCCCGCAGGCGCCGCTGTTGGCGGGTGGCGGTTGATAGACATCATAGTCCTCCCACGCACGCGGTTCCCGAGGATTTTGCAGCAGCACGCTGCCCGAATCGTTGATCAACGGATCGGTTAACGGCGGCAACTCGGAAGAATCTGACCAGTCCGAGGTTTCTGGCGCGTTGAAGGTCTCGGATAACTCGGGCAGCTCCGGCGAGTCCGTGAATGCTGGCAGATCCGGGAAATCGGGGGGCGGAGCATCCAAAGGGATCGGTTGCAGCGGCGATGGACGGCGCTCGGAATTCTGCTGATCAGCCACCTGCCGAAAGGGTGACTCGGGTGGATCCGCCGAGCCTCGAACGAAGTGAGCGGGAACCACGCGATCGGTCCGAGTGACCCGAGCCGCACGAATCTCACGCAGCTCGCCCGGACCACGTGCATGCAGTGTACCCACCACTTCGACCTGTTCGCCGAGAAAATTCGCAAGTTCCAGAGGACCACGAGCCGATAGTTCGTACGTAGCCTTGTCTTGTTGGTCGACCAACCGGTATTGCACCCGGCCGTTCTCGGAAACTCGCTGCAGTCTTCCTCCGACGACCAAACGCAAACTCGGATCGGTTTCCGTCGCAAATGCCTGCAATCCAAGCATCAGTAGCAACCAGATGCTCAAGTGACAGACGATCGTCGATCGATAGTTTCGGTCCATGAAAACCCGCGGAACGCGAACGGCTCGTATAATTGGAGACTAGCACGCGGGTATGTACCAGAATCTTCGGGAACGAATCAAGGCCGGTTCTCAGTTCCTTCTAGTGGCGCGGCAACCACTACTCGAACCACTCCCCACTGCACTACGTCACCGGGATCGAGCTTTCGGCGGCGCCGCGTCTCGATTTGACCGTTGACCAGCACTTCTCCCGCCTGGATCAGCAGCTTCGCTTGGCCCCCGGTTCCGACCAGTCCTTCGACCTTGAGGAATTGGTCCAGACGGATCTCTCGATGCTCGACACTGTTCATGGACGGTCGATTCGTTCCGACAAAGGCACAAAGACGAAATGGGGTCGAACGTCGGAATCGTGGGCTGTCGGACAGCGGTGACACGCGCCACACGCTCGGGATGATCGACCCCACAAGCAGCCTGCCATGCGGCGAAGCACATCAGCAACGGCCAGTGCAACGACGATCAGGGAAATGGTCAGTTGCCAATCCATCGGTTCCTCGGTGATAGCATTCTGCAACGCAACGGGGTCGGGAGTCATTTTCGGTCGACGATGAACCACATGGAATGCCGGTTCGCCGAAAATGACTCCCGACCCCTTCCCGATCTGCCTCAAAGGGGAAATTCGCCCTTCAGCGCATCGGCGTAGCGAGCGGACACGGCGTCCCAGTCGATGACGTTGAAGAACGCCTTGACATAGTCGGCTCGACGGTTCTGGTAGTGCAGGTAGTAAGCATGCTCCCACACGTCGATGCCCAAGATCGGCAATTCGCCGGCCGTCAACGGGCTGTCCTGATTGGGCGTGCCACAGATCTCCAACCTTTTGATGCGCGGGTCATAGCATAGCCAAGCCCAACCGCTGCCGAATTGTCGCATGGCCGTGCCGCTGAACGTTTCCGCAAAGGAATCGAATCCCCCCAGTTGCGCATCGATCGCTTTGGCCAATTCGCCCTTGGGTTGGCCTCCGCCCTTGCTGGACATGATGTTCCAAAACAGCGTGTGATTCACATGGCCACCACCATGGTTTCGCACCGCCGTGCGGATGTCCTCGGGCACTTCGTTCAACTTCGTCACCAGTTCCACCACGCAGGTGCTGGCCAACGGCGTGCCTGACACCGCAGCGTTCAGTCCGTTGACGTAAGCTTGATGATGGCGCGAATGATGGATTTCCATCGTCTTCGCGTCAATGTACGGTTCCAAGGCGTCGTGCGCATACGGCAGTTTTGGTAACTCGTGTGCGGCACTCTGGGCTCCCAAAGCACCACGGCCAACGACGAATCCAGAAGCCAGAGCCACCGAACCAGCCAAAAATTCACGGCGTTTCATCACGTCTTCCTCCATTACTCCAGAAAGAAATTCTTCCACCACATGGATGGTCCCTAGGCTAATGTAGGCACGCGGCCATGAAAAGCCACTTGCTTTCGAAGAATTCATTGCATTCTAACGGAAATCGAGCGATTTGATCAACGATGTCGGCGTCGTCAACCCCCATCAGAGCGGTTCGAACTGATG
>REEF01000588.1 GCA_007695205.1 Planctomycetaceae bacterium | reverse complement strand
TCCATTGGGGCGAGTGCCCACGGTCCTCGATCCGAGTGGCGAACAGCTCGTAATGGAGCGGAAAAGGGGACGGGGGTCTTTTCGACGAGTGCGAGATTCTTATCCGTGCCCCGGCTTTGCCATCCGTGCTATTCGGGCGTTCGTGTGCAGAAAAGACCCCCGTCCCCTTATTTCTCCGCGTCGTCTCCCAGGCAGAGTATCTGGCCGTTTTCCGTTGTGATGTACAGCCGACCGGCTGCGGCGATCATCCCGTCGAAGACCGGAGGGGAATCCAATGCGAACTCGGACAGTCGTTCTCCGTCCTCACCGGACACCACCCACAACATGGCGCCCCGTTTACCGAGGTACGCGGCGAGCGCCTCTTCGGGGCTGCGCACGGTCAGGTAGTATTCGCCATACCAGGGGCCTAGCTGGTCTCGCCCGACGACATCCGGGTCGCTGACGTCCTCGATCGGTCCGGTGCTCACGTACTGCTCGACAGGCGGGCCGGCCACGAACAATCGGCGCTGGCTATCCAAAACCATGCCTCGAACCCAAAACGGCAACCGGGTCGTCCATTGGGGCGAGTGCCCACGGTCCTCGATCCGAGTGGCGAACAGCTCGTAATGAATCCCGCCCAAACCGACATGGCTGCCACCGCCTGGTCCATGAGGCTGGTAGACGTTGCGGCCGAACCCGTAAATGTCCGCACCATCGCGGACCAGCAATCGCCCGGCGGGTGCGCGTCGTCCCGGCCGAGCCCATCCGCCGAACCCGCTGCCGGTCTCGGTGCCAAAGATCCAGTAGGTTCTGTTCCACCACTCGGCATCCAGGAAGCCAACGGCGCTGTACAAATGCGGTACATCGGTCGGCTGCTCCTGGCCCATCAAATCGTATCGCTGGTGACGCATGAACAGGGAATCGCCGTCGCTGGACAGGATGTCGGGCAAGACACCCGGTAGTCCGCCCGTCCCGCGAATCTGCTTTCGCGCCTCGTTTTGCGTCTGCGGATCGAGATCAAAAAGATGACGGTGGAAGATCCTTTCCCCCGTCTTTGCATCCAAACCGTACAGATGCATGCCGCCGTCGACGTACGACGATCTGCCGGCCACGAAGTACACCGCGTCATCCTGGACCAACACATTGCCATGCACGGGCCAGGCCGATTCCAGTTGATCCATATTGACGATCTGCCGGTTCTCGGGAGCCGCCTGGAACCGCCAGACCAACTGACCATCCGAGGCTCGAAGGCAGTAGACGGAGCCATCGGCCGAACCGAACAGCACATGGCCTCGCCAGATCGTGGGTGGGCTGTCGACCCGCCCGCCGGCCGTAAAGATCCAACTCGGCTGACCCGTCACCGCTTCGAACGCGGACACAGTGTGTGCGTCCACCGAGGCCACAAACAATCGACCATCGGCCACCACGGGACTGCTCAAGGGTCCATCCAGCGACACCTGCCACAGGGTTTTCAATTCGGGTGGCACTGCCGACGTCGCACTGCCGCTACGAGCCGCGTCTTGGCGATAGGTGGGCCAATCAGCCGGGCTCGATTCGACCTCCGGCACATCGTCATACGCGGGGCCCTGTACCCATTCGTTCTGTAGCTGGCCTGCGGCCAGTGGCAAGGCATCGTCACGGGCTGGCGCCATGGCGTTCATCGCGTTGATCTTCGCTTCGATATAGCACGCGCAGGGATGAGGCGGTACGTACAGCAGTCCGTTGGCCGGCATGAAGCCGAATTGACACGCACCACGGAGCCAATGATTGGCGATCCCCTCGCCCGATTCCAAATCGACGAACTCGATCCCCGCACGGCCTGTGATCAGATAGGACGAGGTGCCGAAACTGCGATGGCAGCGACCGTGTCCCATGCCGACGGTGTAAAACTCCTGGTCGGGCGCCCGCGTGAACTCCACTTCCCCCGTCCGCAGATTGCGTCCTTCGGTGATGCCTGGCTGACTGGCACAGACGATACGGCTGGTCCAGACCAGGCCATCGGATACCAGCACGTCTGGCGGGGCGTTGAACGTTTCGGAAACGGGGCCTGACCACAGCCGCTTGCCCGTCTGCGAGCAAAAGGCATCCAACGTGCCCGTCATTTCCTGAAGCGCTCGCGGTCGACCCAGCTTGGCTTCCGTAAACGGCCGGTAAGCCTCCCGGCTGTCCTCGTCCCATTCCACGCGACCCGGCTCGACCGCTTGCTGATCCACCAAGCCCACCGTTTGGATCCAGGACGCGTTGCGGTCGGCCGACAACACAACGCCGTCCTGCACGACCAGCGTCGGGGCCAGCCAGGTGGGGCGGCGGCGGATGATGGGCCGTGCCGAACGCCATCGCTCTTCGCCAGAGCGGGCGTCCAAGCAAACGACGTCACTGGCATTCTGGAAAAACAGCCCGCCATCCGCGACGGCCAGCGTGGTGGGCATGACGTAGCCGGCCCGATCGCCGGTAACTGTCCAAAGCACCCGCCCGGTCTCGGCACAAGCGGCCACCACCGACTTGCTCGCGACCACCGCGTCGCCTCGCCGCTGAGCGCGGTCGGCCGCATCACCGTCCTGCTCGCCGTCAAGCACCGCATACAGCGTACCGTTTTCGACCAGGATCTCCTCCGCGCCGACCGTCGTTTCAAAAACGTGTACCGTCTGACCGCTGGCCGCATCCAGCGCACTGATGGGCTGGCCGTAGCCCAGCGTGACGTACACCAGGTCGTCGATGGCCACCAGACGGCGAGCCAACTCGGGTGGTCCGCTGCGGAAGCCTCGAAAACGCGATTCCCAGGTGGGGATGTTCCGAGTCCACAGCTTGACGCCGCTGAACGCATCCCGCGCCACCAAACGCCATTGGGAAGGGAAAGCGACCGAGGCGACGGGTGCTTCGTCCACGATATAGAAGACTCGGCCGCCAGCCGAAACCATCGCACTGAAACTGGACAGATGATCGTGGCTCCGCATCCACAGCGGTCCGCACCGCCACTGCAGATGGCGAGGCGGGCCGACGATGGTGTCTTGCGCCACGGCGTTATTGTCCGGCCCGCGCAGATAATGGGTCCATTGGTCGATCTCCGCCGGCCAAGGTTTCACCAGTCGGTCATCGGTGATCCGGCCTTCGTCGTCATTCACAAAGACTGCCACACCGCCGGGACAGAGGACGCGTAGGAGTTCCGCACGATCGACGGGCGAATCCCCGCTGACCACCAACAGATTCACCAAGTTATCGGCATACGGCAGCCGATCACCGCCGTGCCAATGGCGAATCGAGACACGACCGTAGGCTCCTGATTCGCGGACATGACGACGAGCCCGCTCGACCTGCTCCCGATCCGCCTCTAATCCCTGCACCACATAGTGATCCTCGGCACCCATCGCCGCGGTCAACGGGCCATCGCCGCAGTTCAGATGCACGATCAGCCCGCCGTGAACCCCGCTGTGCTCCAAAATCCGCTCGGCCATTGGATCGGCCGCATCGGATGTTGCGGTACACGGCATCAGCAGCAACAGAACGATCGAAAGCCCCATTATCCCTCGCATGTTTAGAACTCCTTCCGTTTCGGCACGTGTGTTCGTTAGCATCTCATCGTAACCCAGCGCTTTGCCTGCTGCTACCCACTGGCCGTGGATGGAACGAAGGGTGTGCCTGGTCGTTGATTGGCTGCCATGCAAATTCTGAAATCTTCACCACGGAGCCATCGATCAGATCGATCCGCGCAAAACGGCGGCATCCATCGTCCAGGCGACGGCGATGTGCAGGGCGGCACCGGGCCAGATCGAGTTGGTTTTCAGGCTCAACAGGCCCAAGACCACCCCGGCCACGATCGAACCGAGTGTCTCGGGCAGCGGTTTGCCGAAATGGATCAGACAGTACGGGATCATGGCTGCGAAAATCGCGTAGGGTCCAAATCGGAGTTTCCAACCGTGGATCAGATAGCCGCGGAAGAAGAACTCCAGCGCAACGAACTGTACGGCGTACAGCAACTGCCAGACGATCATCCGTGGCCAAAACGATTCTCCCATCTCCGGACGATAGAAGGGATACATTCGCTGAAACTGGGGTGTGCCGCTGAACCACAGGATGAACGGAACCATCACCAGGTACATCAGCAGAGGCATCCAAAGGCTTCCGCCGATTCCTCGGAAGCCGAGTCCAAATTGGCTCAGCGGTCGGCGTACGACGAAGCGGATCGTCAGCCAGGGGACCAGAATGTACAGCAACGTTTGCGTCACGGCCCAGAGGATTTGCCGTGGGAACGAGCCAGTAGCTGACGAGGGTACAAACGCTTCGTATAGAAGACGTCCCCAGCCAGACCCGTAGTGCAGCAGGGTCATCGTCACGGCAGCCGTGACCGAAATCCAGATCACTGGCCAATCGATCCGATCCGCCTGGGCACTCTCGAGAAACTCACGCTGCAACCGCTGTTGCTCGAGCCACGGATCGGCCAAAAAGCGGTAGATTTTCTGTTTCATGGTTCCGGTCTTTGTGAATCTGTCAAAACGGCCATTGTACCGAGTCGAACAAGTCCGGTATCCGTGGCGATCACTTTCTTGTATTCTGTCCCGGGCGTCCTGAAACGCAGGCGATTGATGGCAAGGTAGGAGGTATGGTTTTTCGATGTTTGGATGGCTCAAGCCGGCGTGTCCTGTGGATCTGAGGGAAAAGGTGTGGACCGAGGTATCGTTGGGCCGGTTGGTGGAACATTGGGACTGGCAGCGGTTGCGCGAGGCGGCGGTGATTCTACCGACCAGCGCGTTTTTCGATCTGCCGGACGGTGACCAGCCGGTCGATACCCAGCAGTTGATGACGACCGTCTGCAAGTACGTGGGAGCCAACCGCGACAGGTTGCAATTGGAGTTGGTGCCCGCCGAATCGCTGGCCAATGGCCGGGACGAATACGTTAGCGACGATATTGCGACGGTCCGTCTGGCCGGATTCTGGCAGGAGGATCTGGAGAGTCTGATCGGTGTTTTGGCCCATTACGCTGCGTTGGACCGTCTGTTGCGCGAGGGCATCTGTCGCAGGGATCAAGCGGAATTGGGCTGGTTTGCCGATCTGGCATGTGCTTTTTTGGGCATGGGGATCTTCGGTGCCAACAGTGCCGTCAAGCAGCGAAGCGGCCGTGACGGGGTTGGATCCGGATGGGAGATTCGCGCTCGACAAAAGCTGCCGGCTCGTATGTTCGGGTACGCCATGGCCGTCCTGGCGATGGCTCGCGGCGAGCGTCAACCGGCGTGGGCCTCGTGGTTGGGCGAGGATGCGGGAGACATCTTTCAGCGCGGACGCCGGTACCTGGAGCGGCGTGGCGAGTGCGTTTTTGATTACGAGGCCAATGGCCAGTTGCGTGTGGCGGCCAGCGTCCCCTCGTTGGCCGCCGATCTGATCCACGGTGGCGATTCCCTTCGTTTGGCGTCCTTATGGGCGTTGGCGGAGCAGGGTCCTGCGGCCGAGTCGGCGTTGGACGAGATCGCCACGTGTCTGCGGTCGCCCAGCCGCGTGTTGCAAAGCGAGGCGGCGCGACTGATCGGCACGATCGGCGTCGACAAGCCCGAAGTCACCGACGAATTGATAGGGTTGTTAGACAGCCGCAACCAGCAGGTGTGCTGCAGTGCCGTCGCCGCTTTGGGCCATTTGCAGGTGCCGTTGGACCGCGAGGGATCGCGTGGCGAGACGTTTTTCGACCTGTTGCGGATCCTGATGGGCGGCGATGATGCCCAGGTCGCTCAAACCGCCGTGCTGACGCTGTGCCGCTACGGTCCGGCGGCTGCCGAGGCCGTCGAGTCATTCACCGAACCGCTTCGACGCGCCCTGGTCGCTTGCGATTACTTGGCTCAAGACCTGTATTTTACCGCGTTGCACGCCATCGATGGGGACCCCGAGCGTTTTCTGGAGACCCATCTTCAGGAGTATCATCCGGACCTCTATCCCGTGGCACTGACCGCTTTGAAGCTGTATCGGGAACACCGTTTGGTCGCCGACAGTCCGTCGGCACCCGAAACGGTGGCACCCGATCCTTGAGGGCCGATTGCCCGAGAAGCCCGAGGTGCCCGATGCTCCGAGGTGCCAGCGTTGCAACCAGTGCTGGCACGCCCGTCGCAAGAAATGATCTTGCTTCGGTCGTGAAACCGGCAACTTTGGGTTGACCGCGTATCGGTGTCTGGTAAAATCAGCGGACGTGCTACGGATAGCACTTCACTGCTGGTTGACCCAGAACCAGCGGCAAGGAGGCAGTTTCAGGGAAGTGACACTCCGGCCGATGTCCTGCTCTCCCCCATCGGGCAGGCTCAGCGTTACAGGACTCTACGGTGTCCTTCGCATCACATCAAGACCAGGATTTCAAAGAGCAGGTACGGCAGGCGACGGACATCGTCGAACTGGTCGGCAGCTTCTTGCAGCTCAAACGTCAAGGCAGCGGCTACGTGGCCTTGTGTCCCTGGCACGAAGACACTCGCCCCAGTCTGCAGGTCAACCCGCGGCGTCAATCTTGGAAATGCTGGGTCTGCGATCTGGGCGGAGATGCGTTCAGCTTTGTCATGCAGCACGAGCGAGTTGGGTTCCGCGAGGCGTTGGAGGTGCTGGCGGAGAAAGCCGGCATCGCTCCGCCCGGACCTGCCCCGCAGCGCACCGAGCCCGGGAGTCCCCGAGATAAACGCACCTTGTACCAGGCCACTCGCTGGGCAGAAGAACAGTTTCACCGCTGCCTGCTGCACGATCCCGTCGCTCATCCGGCTCGCGATTATCTCCATCAGCGAGGTATTACCGAAGACAGTATCCAACGGTTTCAACTGGGATTCTCACCCGAGGATTGGACCTGGCTGCTGAGTCGGGCGCAGGGACAGTTTTCTCCGCAGGTGCTGCTCGCATCCGGATTATGTGGACGCTCGGAATCCGGCGGCAGGTACTACGACCGATTCCGCGGACGCGTGTTGTTCCCGATCCGCGACGTCCAGGACAGAACGATTGCCTTCGGCGGCCGGATTCTGCCTGGTACAACCGATCAGAAGGCCGCCAAATACGTCAACTCGCCCGATACCCTGCTGTTTTTGAAGAACGAACACCTCTATGGCCTGAACCTGGCTCGACATGCACTGGCCAAGGATCGTGAGATCGTTGTCGTCGAAGGGTATACCGACACGATCATGGCACATCAAGTCGGGGTCGCCAACGTGGTTGCCGTGCTGGGGACCGCATTGGGCGAAAACCACATCCGGCTGCTCAAACGGTTCGCCGACCGGATCACGCTGGTGCTGGACGGTGACGAAGCGGGTCAGCGGCGCACGAACGAGATCCTGGAGCTGTTCATCGCGGCTCAGGTCGATCTGCGGATCATGACGCTGCCCGCTCAATTGGATCCTTGCGATTTCCTGCTACAGCAGGGCGGCGATGCCTTTCGCGAAATGTTGGGGGGGGCAGTCGACGCGTTGGAACACAAAGTACGGATCGCGACGCAAGGGATCGATCTGGTCAAAGACACACACGGCGCCAACCGCGCGCTGGAAGAGATCCTGAGCACAATGGCGCGAGCCCCGCAGGGACGCATCGAGGTCGTGGGCCAAACGCGTTTGCGGGAACATCAGATCCTGACAAGACTGGCGCGTCACTTCGCGGTGGCCGACACCCAGCTCCGCACTCGGTTGACCGAGCTGCGGCGACGACCGCAAGCGCGATCCGCCGAGCGGACGGTGAGGAAGTCCGACCAGCAACCCACGGCGCCGAAGCCGCAGGTCCGCGACATCGACCCGCGAGATATCGAACTGCTCGAAGTCCTGGTCCTGCACCCCGAATACGTGCCGGATGCCATCTCGGCCATCGACGTCGGGCAACTCCACTCGCCGCCCGCCCGCACCATCTTTTACACGATCCATTGGCTGCACGACGAACAACGCACCCCGGACTTCGGCAACGTTTTGACCGCGCTGGAAGACCCGGCCATGAAGAACATCTGGGTAGAGGTAGACGAACGAGCCCAAGCTAAAGCGCCGGAGGCACAAGAGGATGCCCGGCAACGACTCCAGGGGCTGATCGAAGACTACCGCTACTTCCGAGAGAAGAGGAGCCGCCAGCACATGGCGGCCGCATTGCAAGAGAAGAAACTCAACGAACAGGAGGAACTGGACGCTCTGCAGATGCTGATCGCTCAAGAGCGATCACGACGTGGTATTTCTGGACCCAAGGAAGGGAAGGACGCGTGAATCGTCCCGTGGCACTGAGACCCAGCCGCCTCGCGATGCTTCCACCGTCCCCAACAGCGCAAGTACGCGCAGGAGAAGTATCGTGGAACATTTCGACAAAGACCTTCAAACTTTGATCGCTACCGGAAAAACGCAAGGTTACTTAACGTACGACGAGGTCAATCGCTATCTGCCCGACGAGGGCATTCATCCTGAAAAACTGGACAATCTGTTGTCCGCGATCGAGGAAAAGGGCATCGAGCTGGTCGATCAGCCGCCTGTGAAAACCAGCGATGATGACTTTCTGACCGGGCCGACCGCCGAGGAACTGGCGCAGGTCGAGGAAGAAGACCCGCTGCCACTGGCCGCGAACGATCTGCCAAAGTTGACCGACGACCCCATCCGCATGTACCTCAGCCAGATGGCCTCCATCCCGCTGCTGTCGCGCGAAGAGGAAGTCGCTTTGGCCAAGAAGATCGAGATCACCCGCAAACGATTTCGCCGTAGCGTGCTGACATGCGACTTTGCCCTACGCACGACCGTCGAAACGTTGGACAAGGTCCATCAGGGCCAGCTACCCTTTGACCGCACGATCAAAGTCTCGTTGACCGAACGGTTGACCAAAGATCAGATCCAAGCTCGCATGCCGCATAACCTGCAGACCTTGAAACGGCTGCTGGAAGCCAATCGTCGGGATTTCGATCGGCAGATCCGCCGCTCGACCACCCCCGAGGCCAAAGCCCAGGCACGCCAGTCGTTCCTCCGACGCCGTCGAAAGTGCCTGCAACTGGTCGAAGAACTCAGCCTGCGAACGCGACGCGTCCTCCCGCTGGTTCAGCAACTGGCCGATCTATCGGACCAGATGCAGCAGATCAAAAGCCAACTGGCCAGAATCCGCCACCAACCCATGGAAGTCGTCAAGCAGGCGGAACTGCGGATGCAGCTTCGCGAACTGATGCGTTTGACCCAGGAGAGCCCCACCAGCTTGAAGAACCGGGTAGCAACGATCCGCAAACAACACGCCGAGTACGAAGAGGTGAAACGGCAATTGTCTAGCGGAAACCTCCGTTTGGTCGTCTCGATCGCCAAAAAATACCGCAATCGGGGGCTCAGCTTTTTGGATCTGATCCAGGAAGGCAACACGGGCTTGATGCGAGCGGTGGACAAATTCGAATATCGTCGCGGCTTCAAGTTCTCCACCTATGCAACCTGGTGGATTCGGCAGGCGATTACGCGAGCGATCGCCGACCAGGCTCGAACCATCCGCATCCCGGTCCACATGATCGACGTTTTGTCCAAATTGCGAAATATCCAAAAGAGGCTCTTGCAAGAATTGCGTCGAGAGCCGACAACAGAGGAGGTTGCCATCCGTGCGGGACTCGAACTGGAAGAGGTGGAGCGAGTTCTGGATATCGGGCGGCATCCGGTCAGTCTGGACCGTCCGGTAGGCGATGGCGAAGACTGTGCATTTGGAGAATTGATCGAGGACGTCGAATCGGACAATCCGGCACGCAACGCGAATAATGGAATCCTCCGCCAGAAAATCGAAGCACTGCTCAAGACGCTCACGTATCGCGAGCGGGAGATCATCCGGTTGCGGTACGGATTGGGGGATGGGTACACCTATACCCTGGAGGAAGTGGGCCGGATCTTCAAAGTCACTCGCGAACGGGTGCGACAGATCGAGGCCAAGGCGGTGCGAAAGCTGCAGCATCCGGTGCGCAGCCAGCAACTGTCTGGATTCCTGCGCCCCGTCGCATGACGCTCCGCGCTGCTACCGAATAACCCAAGCCGCTGGTTGGCTGACCAGCGGCTTTTTTTGTTGTCGCTTGCCCTCTTTTCACTCAAGGAGCCGCCTATGAGTACGATCACTGCGGACAAATTGCGCCGTTTGCGGAGAATCATTCAGCAGACCGCCGACCTGAACGATCGCATCTCGCGAGGCCCACGACAAGTGGCCGCCGGACAGCATGCGGTGGCGCAGACCGAAGAACAGGTCCTGTCGCTGAAGAACGCCTGGAAGACCATGCGGATGCAATCCGACGACCAACAAGTGCAACTGAAGCAGCGAGAAGCCAAATTGGTCGATTTGGAACGTAAGTTGAACGAGTGCAAGACGAACACCGAATTCAAGCTGCTGAAAGACCAGATCGCCGCCGAGCGTCAGGCCAACGCCGTCCTGGAGGACGAGATCCTGGACAAAATGGAACGGCTGGACCAGTTGGTGCTGGACATCCAAAAAACCGAGCAACTGCGAGATCGAGCTCAGCAGGAGCACGAGAAGACGACGCAGCGAGTCGAACAGGAGAGCGAAGGACTACAGTCCGAACTGGCTCGAGTGACCAACGAGCTGCAAGAGGTCGAACAAGGTTTTCCCGCCGACTTCCGAGCCGAGTACCAACGTTTGGTCCGCACGCATGGTCCGGATGCTTTGGCCCCAGTCGACGGCGAAACCTGCGGCACCTGCCACACGACGCTGTCCTCTCAGACCATGAACCAACTGTACCTGTCCCGTATCGTGTTCTGCAAGAGCTGCGGTTGTGTGCTGTTTCTGGCCGAAGACCGAGTCCGACGTTCCTCCGACACCGAATGATTCCGGGTAGGGGGTCGGGAGTCATTTCCGGGGAATGACTATACCGCGCGCGGTTCAGGATAGCACATTCCTCAATCGTCGTTTAACCGCGACCCA
>REEF01000676.1 GCA_007695205.1 Planctomycetaceae bacterium | reverse complement strand
GTTTCTTTCGCCCGCGCAATCAGCCCAAGATGGCAACAGGATTTACACCACAGTAACTGTTTCCACGTCTTTTGTCGAGGAACTCTCCGTCATCGCAATGCGTCCAAACAGGACGTTGGGCTCGATTTTCGTTATCGCATGCGCATGTTCATCAGGTTGATTTGCCGCGTGGCGCTGCTGCTTAACAGTGGAAGAAACAGTACTTTCGATACAGTTTGATGGTCGATTGGAGATTTGGTTGTCCTGGAAGACAGGATAAGCTGCGCAAAACAGGTGACACTCGGTAATCAGTGACTATACTTGATCTTGTAATAATCTGCTCAAGCGGTAACGACGGCGTAGTTCCCTCATTTTACTTAAACTTTGCAGGCTTTGCCGTCGTCCGTCTGGAGTTCCGAAGAACGAAGTTTCGAAACAGACAGTGACAGTATCCCTCTATCCTGCTTTGACAAGTTAGGGTTCATTGCATGGCCATTCCAGGATTCCGCCGTTTGCTCGGCAAGTCGGAGAAACGACGCAAGGATCAACGCCGCGAGTCTCGGCGTCACCATTTCCAGAAAACGTTGGGCCGACGACTGGTCCACGAGACGCTGGAGTCCAGGCAGTTGCTTTCTGCAACGCCTAACCTGAGCCAGGACGCCATCGACGCTGCGATCCAGCGTTCGACCGACCTGACATTGTATGACCCGACCCTTATTCAGGAAGCTCAACAATGGGTCATCCGGGTGGAAGAGGGTACGAATATCCGGGAATTGGCCAGCGCGATGGGTACCGATGCGCTCCTACCGACCGGTTTGATACCCAATACCTACTACTTCAAGGTGCCAGAGGGGGCGGAATCGGCACTGGATATTCTGGAATCTCACGAGCAACTGGATTTCTTTTATCCGCTGATCCCCGTGCCGGCGACTTTCCGGTTCGAACCGAACGACCCGCTGTTTCCGGACCAGTGGCATTTGGTGAACACCGGTCAGACGGGTGGAACTCCAGGAATGGACGCCAACGTGACCGGCGCCTGGGAATCGGTTAGCGGCGCGGGGGTTGTGATCGGGATCGTGGACGATGGCGTTCAGTATACCCACCCAGATTTAGCTGCCAAATACCGCCCAGAATTAAGCTATGACTTCTTCGGAAATGACCCAGATCCGATGCCATTTCCGGGGGATGCGCACGGTACCGCCGTAGCAGGTGTGGCCGCGGCCGTCACGGACAATGATCTGGGCGTCGCGGGCGCCGGGCGAGACGCCGACATCGCTGCCTTGCGTCTGCTGACGATACCCGACAATGTGGTGGCGAACATGCTGATCCACCAGAATCAGAACATTCACATTTACAACCACAGTTACGGCCCTCCGGACACTGGCCGATTGTCTACGCCCATCTACGGTCCCGGGCCATTGACCTTGGCTGCGTTGCAAGAGAGCGTCACGACGGGCCGCGGCGGCTTGGGGAACATCCATGTGTGGGCGGCCGGAAATGGTCTGCTGGAACAGGATAACGTCAACTACGATGGCTATGCTAATTCGCGTTTCACCATCGCCGTAGCGGCGGTGGACCATGATGGGCGGCAGAGTTTCTATAGCGAGCCTGGGGCACCGATCATCGTCACCGCGCCATCTTCCCCGGCGGGTGCCGTGGGGATCACCACCACCGACCTGATGGCACCCGACGGCTACAATCCGGATGGTGATTACACGAACGATTTTGGGGGCACTTCCTCGTCCGCTCCGCTGGTCTCCGGGGTGATCTCGCTTGTTTTGGAAGCCAACCCTGATCTGACCTATCGGGATGTTCAACACATCCTGGTCAACACGGCTCGTCACAACGACCCCACCGATCCCGACTGGACGACCAACGCGTCTGGCCGATTGATCAACCACAAATACGGGTTCGGCATGATCGATGCCACGGCGGCCGTCGAAGCCGCGCAAAGCTGGACAACGGTCCCGGACGAAATCAGCTATGGTTCTGGGGCGGTTATGGTAGGGGCGTCGATCCCTGAGGGCAGTCCGGAGGGGGCGACCTCGACGATCTCGGTGCCCCAGGATATCAACATCGAATGGGTCGAGGTGGTCTTCAATGCGACTCACCCGCAGAGTGGTGATCTGCAGGTCGAGTTGATCGCGCCGTCTGGAACATCTTCGATCCTGGCCGAGACTCGGCCGGTGATCAACGCGGGCGTCTACTCGAATTGGGTGTTCACCAGTGCGCGGCATTGGGGCGAAGACTCCGAGGGGGATTGGACGCTGGTGGTCCGGGACCAAGGCGGCTTGGGCACGGGCGGCACGTTCAATTCGTGGCAGTTGAATGTCTATGGAACCGAATCGATTCCCGACCCCGATCGACCGCCGGAACCACCCGCACGCGAGATCCCGGCGATCGGGCCTCAGTTGATCGCCGCGCGTCCCAACGAGGGCCATCTTCTATTGCCCAATAAGGTGAATGACCCCTTGTTTGTGGCACCGCGCGAGGTGCAGTTATTGTTCCAGGGCGGTGGAAACATCGCCGCGGGCATGGATCTAAGCGACGCGATCCGCATCACTCGCCAAGGTTCCGACGGAGCTTTCGACTACGCTTACGCGAAGACGGATTTTTATACCGGCGCGGGGCTGGACGAACGCGATCGAGTGGAATTGAAAATCGAGGCCGTCTTGCTGGGTGAAAAGCAGGACGGGATCACCGTCACGTTCACCACCAGCGATCACGGCAGCGACGATCGGCAGCCGATCATCCACGTCAACGGTCGGATGATCACGGTCGATCTGAACGCTCAGGAAGGTTTCGAGACCACCGGCGGGGTGCTGCAGCAGGCATTGAACTCGCATCCGGCGACCAGCCGCTTGATTCGCGCGACGGTCTCGGGTAACACGGCGTTGCCGTTGACCGACAACCTGCCTCGAGCCGCTTCGGTGGTTTCGGACATGAACACGATCACCAGCCCGCGATTGGGCGGCTGGGCGGAATTGGAATTCACCGCGGTGAACCCCGGCACGGCCGGGAACGACATCCAGTTGGTGGTCACCAAGAGCGACCATGATAACCGCAACATGGCGCCGTTCATCAATGTGGACGGGACCACCATCTCTATCGATTTGAATTCCCAGGACGGTTACCGCACGCGGGCTCAGCAGCTTGTCGATGCGATCAACCAGCACCCGGAGGCGGGCGCGTTGATTCAGGGTCGCGTCGTCGCGGGCAATCTGTTGGCGGATCTGGCGGCGGTCGAGATCGATTATTCACCGCTGGAGTTGCAAGACGGGCACGACGGCAACGGCCACCCGACGCCGTTGGCGCCGCTGGTATTGGCGGGTGCGGGCAAAGCCGAAGTGTCCAGCAGCTTTGGCATCCAGGGCTTGGAAGTAGTTTTCCGTGCGACGGAGGCTGGGCCGGAAAGCAACGGGTTGCAGGTGGCGGTGCTGGCCTCGAGTCTAAACCAAAACCAGGCGCCTCGGGTTCGCGTCGATGGACGCAAGATCACCGTCACCTTGAACACCCACCCGACGACGCCGCGAGTGACGGCGCGGGATCTGGTCGATGCCATCAACGCCCACGCGGGCGCCAGCGCGCTGGTCCAGGCATCGATCGTCCTGGGCGATTACCAGTTGGCCAGTGGTGCCACCGAGCCGGCAGGGCGTAGCATCGCCGCCGCCGCGCCGCTGACGTTACGGTTGGACGGTGCCGACGAAATCATCACGCCGGGTTACATAGGACTGGGGGATACGGGCAGCGAGGTGATCTTGCGCTTCGCCCAGACCTTGCCGGACGATCATTATCGCATCGAAATCTTTGCCGTCGACGATCCGAACCGGGGCATTCAGGCGCTGCGCAACGCGGCCGGTATCCCTCTGACGCCCAGCCAAGCGGGTGCTGATCGCGAAATTATCGATTTGCACCTGAATCTGGCTCCGCAGATTATCTCCGTGGTGCCTCAGCCGGTCACCAAACCGATCCGAGTCTTCTTGGACACCTCACCGCCCGGCGGCCAGTTTCAACTGATCTTGCAGGGCGAGCGGACGGCGAACCTCCCCATCGCCGCTTCGGCAGCGGATGTGCAAAGTGCGTTGGAGGCGTTGACGAACGTCCAGCCTGGTGAAGTCCGAGTGACCAAGCCGGCGGGCGGTTCGGGTGGCGTTTGGGAGATCGCCTTTTTCGGCAGGTACGTGAACTTGCCACTGGCCGATCTGCGCAGCGATCAACCGGCGGTCCGTCTCGAATATCTTGCCCAACTGCAGCAAGCCACCGATCAGGTCCTGGTCTACTTCAACGAGGATGAACTGCTGGTCGAGGCGGCCGAGAATCCGGCCCATTATCGTCTGGTCGATACCGCGGGCACCGCGACGATCGAAGATGATCGCATCCTGGTTCCCGAGCATGTGCGTTACTATCCTGAACACAATCTGGCCGTACTGACGTTCGACGGCCGTCTGCCGCACGCGACCTATCGGCTGGAAATCGGTCAAACAAGCGGTTCGCACGGGACCATGGACACGGCGATCTCCGTGGGAACCTTGTTCGATACGACAGGCTACGAAAACCTATCCTGGCTGAACGCAGACGGTAGCGAGCTGTACCGGATCTGGTTGCCCGAGACGGCCGATCTGGACGTCGTGGTCGTGCCGGATTCCGCCTTGTCAGCGCACGGCCAGTTGGACGCTCGGATCGACCTATTGACCCCCGCCGGCGATCCGGTCGGGCCCATGTCCAACGAAGTGCGCACGTTGGCCTATGCAGGGGCTACGCCCGTCGCCGGTCAATTCGAACTGACGTTTGCCGGCCAGACAACCGTGCCTTTGGACTTCGACGCGATGGCCCTGGATATCCAAAACGCGTTGTCAGCATTAGCAACGCCGTATCCGATTGTCAGTGTCACCGGCGGGCCCTTGCTGTCGGCGCCGATTCAGATCGAGTTCGAAGGAGCCAGCATCCCGGACTTGCAGATCACCAGCGATTCCACCAACGGTCGGCTGGGCGTTAGCATGCAGGATCGTCTGCAGCGGTCGAATCTGCCGGCAGGCACCTACTACGTCCGTGTATCGAGCATCGACGGGCTGGGGACGGCCAGCAGCGGTTCGTACTTCTTGCAGATGAATTCGTCGGCGACGGTTTCGGCAGACGATAACAACTCGAGCTTCACCACGGCCACGAATCTGGGCATCTTGGGGGCAGCGGGTCAGGATCTGAGCGCGGTGATCCAGCCGCAATCCACCATCCCCATGCCGCCCTGGCCTGGCGGCATCGACCACCCGGGGCATCGCGACACTCCCGCCGCCGACCCCATCCTGGTGCCACCGGCGGGCCCGGGTGCGGTCGCTGGAACCGAGCCTTTTGTGCCAGCGGGCATCACCCAGTTCCCGTATTTCTTTGGTGACGTGTACGGTGTCGACGCTCAGGGCAATGCGCTGAGCAATCAGATCACCGCCGAGCAGAGAATTCGGGCTCGGGAGATCTTCGACCTGTGGGCCGTCCAGTTAGGCATCGAGTTTATCGAGGTCACTGATCCGGCGCAGCAGGCGACCAACATGTTGCAAGTCGTCACGGGCGAGCCGCGAGTTGTCGATTTCGCGTTCTGGGCCTATTTCCAGAGCGGTCAGGATCTGGACGGGATCACCGGAGTGACCAACACGGGTCAATTCGCTTCGATCATCAACGCCCAGGCGTTCCCCGGCAGCCATGATTACGGGGACGAGTGGTTTGTACGCGCGATGTACGAGACGGGCCGCGCGATCGGTCTGGGGACCTACTTCGAGCAACTGGCGATCATGGGTGAATCCGACCCGCAACGTCTGGAGCCCTCGTACACGGGCCCGAACCCCGAGCCGGTATTTCCGTTCGACGCCGACTTGACGTATGCCAGCCGGATCTATCGTCCGGACAGCACGGACATCGATCTGTACAAATTCGAATTGGCGGAAGACGGCTGGTTCGCCGCCGAGACGGTAGCCCAGCGACAGGCCTCGTTGTTGGACACCGTCCTGACGTTGTTCGACATCGACGGCAACGTCGTGGCGCGCAACGACGATTACTACGGCAAGGATTCGCTGGTCGAAGTACACTTGACCGGCGGCACCTACTACGTGGGCGTCACCAGCACCGGGAACACGGCGTACGATCCGACCGTCCGCGATTCGGGATTTGGTGGGACGACCGACGGCGAATACCAACTGCAGCTTCGATTCCTGCCCGATCGCGAGAACGCCCTGGTCGATGCCAGTGCGGCGCGAGTCGAGTTGGACGGCGACAACGACGGGCGGCCGGGCGGCTTGTTCCAATTCTGGTTCCAAGCGGGCGACGAGTCGATTTTTGTGGACAAATCGGTCAGCACCAGCCCGGGGAATCCCGAGGGCTCGGGGACCGCCGCCGATCCGTACGACAGCATCGCTTGGGCCATAGCCGACAGCGCGGCTCGGATCGTCACGCCAGCTCGAGGCCTGGACGCCATCGAAGACGGCGACTCGTTCGTCGTCTATCTGGGCGCGACGCCCTACCGCTTCGAATTCGACTTGAACGGCGACGGCGTCCGCACGAGCCACACGCCGGTGATCGTCCATCCGGTCCAAACGCTGGCCTTTGATCGCGTTCCGGTTTCCGGCCAGTTCCGCTTGACGTTCGCTGGCCAAGAGACCGCTCCGTTGTCATTCAGCGCGTCGAATGACGATATTCGAAACGCGCTGATCGCGTTGCCCAATATCAACGCGGCCGATATCCGAGTGACCGGCGGTCCGATCAACACCACGCCGGTGGACATCCAGTTTCTGAACCACTTACCGGGGACTTATGTATCCCCGATCACGGTCAGCAGCAATACCACGGCGGCCACGCTGCGGGTGATCGAGGACCAGCGGAGCGTGGCCGTAGCGATCAAGAACGCGGTCAATTCGCTGATTCCACCGGCGTCGGCTCTCGCATCGTTGACGCCGGCGGGTACCGCCGTCAGGATCGAGGGCGCGACGCGAGTCGATGTGAAAGGATCACCCGGTCTGCTTACTGCCTCGAATCTGGTCCGCATCGTGGGCAACCCGGGAACGGACAACGACCCCAACACCCTGGATGACTCGCACGCCTACTTGATCGGCACGAACAACCAGAACCTGCCGCTGGAAGACGGCAACGGCGTGACCGTTCCCCAGGGCGTGACGATGATGATCGACGAGGGAGCGTTGCTCAAATTGCGGCGTGCCAACATCGACGTCGGTTTGACGGTCACCAACGTAGACCGGCGCGGCGGCGCACTCCAAGTACTCGGTACGCCCGATCGGCCCGTCTTGTTCCGGTCGTTCCACGACGACGATTTCGGCGGCGACACCGACCCGAACGACAAGGGCCCCGAAGCGGGCGACTGGGGCGGCCTGGTGCTGCGAGCTTCCTCGGACCTGGACCGGGAGGGCATCTTTTTGAATTGGGTCAACCATGCCGACCTGCGTCATGGCGGCGGGAAAGTCTTCGTCGGTTCGGTCCAATCCGATTTTACTCCTATCTACCTGGCCACCGCTCGGCCCACGATCGCCTACAACACGATCACCAACAGCGCCGGAGCAGCCATCTCGGCGGATCCCAACAGCTTTAACGACCGCGATGGTCGGATCGGGCCGGATATCTTCGGCAACCAGGTCGTGGATAATTCGATCAACGGACTGCTGGTCCGCATCCGCACGCAGAGCGGAGCGCCGCTGGACAAATTGAGTGTCAACGCTCGGTTTGATGATACGGACATCGTCCATGTGATCAGCGAGAACCTGCACATCGTCGGCAATCCGGGCGGGCCGGTCCTGACGGCGGATGGTTTACAGCCGCGGTTGAGCGGCCGGTTGGCCATCGATCCCGGGGTGGTAGTCAAGTTGGCCAGCGCCCGGATCGAGGCCGAGCGGGGCGCATCGAATCTGATCGCCGAAGGCACCGAAGGCTATCCGATCGTCTTCACGTCGATCGCCGATGATACTTACGGCTTTGGCGGTACGTTCGATACCAACAACGACCGGGCCACGGCCAACCGGGCGCCGCAGCCCGGCGACTGGGGCGGTCTGATCTTCAATGCCTTGAGCCACGGTAGCTTGGACCGCGCGGTGGTCACCTACGGCGGCGGCGAGATCCCGATCGCTGGCGGTTTCGCCCGCTTCAATGCCATCGAGGTCCAGCAGGCCGATTTCCGGATGACTCGAAGCCTGGTCCAGAACAATGCGTCGGGTTTGGAGACGAACGATCCGCAGCGCAATGGCCGGTTGAGCAACGAGGCGACGGCGATCTTCGTGCGCGGTGCTCAGCCCGTGATCGTCGATAATGTCATCCGCAACAATCAGGGAGCGGCGATCCATATCAACGCCAACTCGCTGAACTCGCAAGCCGTGGTGGACAGCGGCCGCAGCACGGGCCCAGCCGATCGCTTCGCCGAATTCGATGATAACTATGGACCGTTGATCCGCATGAACCGCTTGGCCAATAACGATTTGAACGGCCTGCACGTGCGCGGTGCGATGCTGACCGTCGCCGGCGTCTGGGACGATACCGACATCGTCCACGTGGTCCAGGACGAGATCATGGTCGTCAACCAGTACGTCGACGGTGGTTTGCGGTTGCAGAGCAGTCCACGGGAAAGCCTGGTGGTCAAGTTGGACGGTGATACCGCTGGGTTCACTGCCAGTGGAACGCCGATGGATATCGACGATCGCATCGGCGGCAGTCTGCAGATTCTGGGCACGGTCGGGCACCCGGTCGTCCTGACGTCGTTATACGATTGCACGGTCGGCGCCGGGTTCCGGCCGGACGGGATGCCGCAGAACAGCACGTTGACGGCCGCCTGCCCGCCTGGTTCCGACATTGACGTAGGTTTCAGTCCCGGACCGGTGTCGATCGATCTGACCACCACCAACGCCAACCTATTGCGCGATCAACTGTTGGGGCCCGGTGTCACGGCCGTCGGCGATGCCACACTGGTCAGCGGCGCCAGTTCGGCGGGGCTCTTCAGCGGCGGATCGACCTCGATACGCATCCCCACGGGGGTCGTCTTGTCGACGGGCGACGTGAGGAATGTGGAGGGTCCGAATACGTTCGGATGGGTCGGCAACCAACAGGCCTCGCTGACCGGCGATCCCGATCTGAATGCCGAGTTCGGCGTGGTCACCACGGACACGACGTCGCTCGAGTTCCAGATTCAACTGGACCCCGGCGGGCCTCAGGATCTGTTCTTCAGTTATGTATTCGCCTCGGATGAATACAACCAATTCGCGAATTCCCCCTTCAACGACGTTTTCGCCTTTTTCGTCAACGGCCAGAACATCGCGTTCATTCCCGGAACGACGACCCCCATTTCCATCAACACAATCAATGGTGGCTATCCACTGGGCGTGAACGCACAGAATCCCCAGTACTTTAACAATAACGACCCCTTCGATAACGGCGCCTATCTGGCCGACTTTGGCTTGGACGGCTTTACCAACGTGTTCATCGCCGAGGCGCGGAATCTCGGGCCGGGCGTGCATACGATCAAGCTGGCCATCTCGGACGTGCTCGATACCATCTACGATTCGGCCGTCTTCCTCCGTAGCGGCAGCTTTGCGAATGTTCCGCTCGGGATTCCGCCGGAACCGGGCGATTGGCGCAGTATCCGGCTGGACCAGTACAGCCATGACCGCAACGTTTCGCCCAGCAACGAGCAAGAGTTCTCGTACACCGGCGGCCACGACGTCAACGGCAACCCGGATACGGCGGAGCACCTGGGTGCGCTGGCCCCGGACGAAAAGAGCGGCGATGAGACGCGTCGGTTGGGCTTCGAGGTCCGCGGGCATATCAGTCTGGACGATCCCACCGACATGGACGTGTACAGCTTTGATGCCGAGTCGGGAACGACGGTCTGGTTCGATATCGATCGCACCGACCCCACGCTGAACACGGTGCTGGAGTTGATCGATTCTCGTGGTGAGGTGTTGGCCAGTTCCGAGGATCTGGACGGCACGCTGGCGGAATCGTTGACCCCTCAGCCCTGGATCGGCGACTATTTTAGCGTCAACCGGCACGACGCGGGGATGCGAGTCACATTGCCCGGCGAGCCTGGCGAAACGGGCACGTACTTCATCCGCGTCCGCAGCGCGGGGCCGATGCTGGTCGATTCGCCGCTGACTTCGCTCGTTTTCAAAGACAACGGCGAAGGGAATGCGGATCAGATCACCGTCACCAGCGTGGTGCCCGGCGAGAACTTCCTGGACCGGGGCTTCGAGGCCGGTCAGCGGTTGTATGTTCGTAACTCGAGCGCCGCCGGACGCAGCAACGATGGCGTCTATACCATTGCGTCGGTGACGGCTGGGCCAAATTTCCAAACGATCACCTTGGATCCGCGCGACCGTCTGGTCGATCAAGGGGCGCCTACCGGCACGATCTTGCGATCCGGAGTGACCTCGGGCGCCTACCAGTTGCAAGTCCGCTTGCGGCAGACGGACGAGCAACCCGGTTCTACGATCCGCCATGCCGACATCCGCTATGCCGGCAACGGCATCGAGGTGATCGGGTTGCCCTCGCACTCGAATCTGTTGGGCGAAACGGCCGAGGTGAACGATACGGCCAACAATACGGCCGCCGGCGCTCAGAATCTGGGCAACGTGCTGCTGAGCGAGCGTAATGTGGTGAGCGTCTCCGGGTCGATGTCGTCTCCCAGCGATGTGGACTGGTACAGTTTTTCGCTGGACTATGACTTCCTGGAAGACGTTCCTGGTCTGAACGATGGCCAGAAGACTTTCCCGCTGGTGATCGATGTGGACTATGCGGACGGGCTGACCCGAGCCGACACGACGTTGGCCTTGTATCGTCAGGATGCGGACGGCATCCGGTTGATCGCCATCGCTCGCGAGTCGAACATCCAGGACGACCAGCCGTTGCCCGGACAAGGCCTGAACCTGGATGACCT
>REEF01000673.1 GCA_007695205.1 Planctomycetaceae bacterium | reverse complement strand
CATCGTCGGGCGAGCCGGTCGGGCCGGCTGCCTGGGCCTTTTCGTACAGCACTTTGCTCAGAGCGTGCGAGGCTTGTTCCAAATCGCTGACCGCGTTTTTGATCGCCTGGACGTCGTCCCCCCTGGCCGCTGCCCGAGTCTTTTCGACGGCTCGTTCCAGCGGCTGCTTGTCGGCATCGCCCAGCTTTTCGGCGTTTTCCTTGACCACTTTTTCGACCTGGTAGCACATCTGATCGGCCTGGTTTCGAGCTTCGACCAGCTCGAATTTTCGCTTATCCTCTTCGGCGTGCGATTCCGCGTCCTTCCGCATCCGTTCGATTTCGGTTTCGGACAGTCCCGAGGATTGTTCGATCCGTACGGACGCCTCTTTCCCAGTGCCCAGATCCTTGGCCGACACGTTCAGGATGCCGTTTTGATCGACGTCGAATTTGACCTCGATCTGCGGCATGCCTCGCGGCGCGGGCGGAATGCCTTCCAGGTTGAATTCACCCAGCAACCGATTGTTTTCGGCCATCTTCCGTTCGCCTTGGTAGACCTTGACGGTCACGGCCGTTTGATTATCAGCCGCCGTGCTGAACACCTGCTTCCGTTCGGTGGGGATCGTCGTGTTGCGTTCCACCAACGCGGTCATCACACCACCCTCGGTCTCGATCCCCAGGGTCAGCGGGCTGACATCCAACAGCAGCACGTCCTTGCGGTCACCGGCCAATACGCTGCCCTGGATCGCGGCACCGATCGCCACCACCTCGTCCGGGTTCACTCCCTTGTGAGGCTCTTTGCCGAAGATTCCGCGGACCATCGTCTGGACCTTCGGCACACGCGTCGATCCGCCGACCAGGACGATTTCGTCGATATCGCTGGGCGAATACTTCGCATCCTTTAGCGCCTGCATCACAGGCCCGCGGCAACGCTCGACCAATTTGTCGATCAGCTCTTCGAACTTAGCGCGCGTGATCGACACCTGAAGATGCTTGGGACCCGAGGCGTCGGCCGTGATAAACGGCAGATTGATGTCCGTCTGCGGCACGCTGCTCAATTCCTTCTTCGCTCGTTCGCAAGCCTCCTGCAACCGCTGCAGTGCCATGGTATCACGGCGAAGATCGATCCCCTGCTCCTTTTTGAACTCGTCGGCCACATAGTTGATCAATTCCTCGTCAAAGTCATCACCGCCCAGATGCGTATCGCCGCTGGTGCTGATCACCTCGAACACCTTGTGCCCGTCCTCATCGTCCAGCTTGAGGATCGAAACGTCGAAGGTACCGCCACCCAAATCGAAAACAACGATCTTTTCGCTGGTCCGCTTGTCCAGGCCGTAGGCCATCGCGGCGGCCGTCGGTTCGTTGATGATCCGCGCCACTTCTAGACCGGCGATTTGCCCGGCATCCTTGGTCGCTTGTCGCTGCGCGTCGTTGAAGTAAGCGGGCACGGTGATGACAGCCTTGTTCACCTTGTGACCCAAATACGCCTCGGCCGCCTCCTTCATCTTCCGCAACGTCTTGGCAGAAACCTCCTGCGGCGTGTGATGCTGGCCGTTGATCTCGACCGTCACATAGTCCTGAGCGGCTCCCACCACCTTGTACGGAACCATCCTCTCTTCCGTCTCGACCTCGTGATGCCGACGGCCCATGAATCGCTTGATCGAATACACCGTATTATGGGGATTCGTGACGGCCTGGCGGCGAGCCGGTTCGCCGACGAGAACCTCTCCTTTGGGTGTAAACGCCACGACGCTGGGAGTCAGTCGATTCCCTTCGGCGTTGGGAATCACCTTCGCATCCGCTCCCTCCATAATCGCGACGACTGAGTTCGTGGTCCCCAAGTCGATTCCGATGATTTTTTCACCTTGAGCCATGACCGATGCTCCTTTCTCCGCAACTCGTAAACCTTGACAAGTGCTTGCTGACTGTTTCTAAAAAAAGCGTTACCCGTTCTGTTCAGGGGTAAGCATTCACTTCAAAAACGACTTTGTTTGTTGACGTTCCGCTGGAATCCCATCCCATCATTCTCTGGAAAGCAAAGCTTGTGCCACAAGCGGAAATAGGCCAGGCGGGTAGTTGTAAGATGTTGTCAATTAACGGCTTACATCGATACACCCAAGCGGATTTCGCACGCCACGGCGGATGGCTTTCGCCGAGTCTGCCATTTTGACACGTATCTCGCCTTCGAACTTTTGGCCCCAGCGAAGATCCGCATTGGCCATGGCTGCTTTTCAGGTCTCCCGGTAAAAGGCTATGATTTGGGCGATTTGGGTTGCAACGTGTCGAGTGCCGCAGGAGTTGCCGCTTTATCAAGGGTCAAAGAGCCATGGCAAAACGAAGTACACCAAGACGCAAGGTTTCGGCCACAACGGCCAACCGATGCAAGCAGTCGCTGGATAAAATCAATCGGGACCTGATCCGACTGTTGAACGAGCACGCCCGCACTGCTGAAAAGTGGGCCCATCTTCGACAAGAAGAGGGGGGATTGTTACATGATCTTCAGGCAGAGCAGCAGATGTTGGCGGACGTGTTGCAAAGCCATCAAGGTCCACTCGACCAACGGTGCATGCGAGCCGTTTTTCGGGAACTGATCAGCGGAACGCGATCGTTGGTCAAGCCTTTACGAGTCGCCTATTTGGGGCCGACCTACAGTTACAGCCATCTGGCGGCGATCGAGCGGTTTGGTAGCAGTGCGGAACTGGTCCCGCTTGCCACCATCGCCGCCGTGTTCGAGGAACTGAACCGGGCTCAAGTCAATTTCGGCATTGTCCCCATCGAAAACTCGACGGACGGACGGGTGGTCGACACGCTGGGCATGTTCACCCGACTGCCCGTACGGATTTGTGGCGAGGTCCAATTGCGCATCCATCACTTTCTGCTGGGCAAGTGCCAACGCGGCGAAATCCGAGAGGTGTACAGCAAGCCTCAGGCCCTGTCGCAATGCCGCGAATGGCTGGCCAAACATCTGCCGCAGGCGCGAACCGTTGAGATGACCAGCACGGCGGCGGCGGCACAATTGGCCGCCGAAAAGCAGGGTGCTGCGGCGATCGCCAGCCGACAAGCCGGAGTGAATTACGGGCTGAGCGTATTGGCCGAGAACATCGAGGACAACAAAAACAACATCACCCGGTTCGCCGTGATCGGCGACCACGAGGGACGACGAACGGGCAAAGACAAAACGGCTCTCATGTTCGAGATCCCGCACACGCCCGGTTCGCTGGCGGACGCCATGACCATCTTCAAGCGGAACCGCATCAATCTGACTTGGATCGAATCGTTTCCGTTACCCGGCAGCGAAAGCGAATATCTGTTCTTCGTCGAGATGGAGGGTTACCATCGCGACGCCAAGATCAGCCGCGCGCTGGCGTCGCTGGAACGCAAGGCCGAGCGGCTGGAGATCCTGGGCTCCTATGCCAGAAGCCAGCCAGTGGAGTGAGCCATGGGCCGTCGTTGTTCGACGGTGCTTACCTGCGCACGTCGAAGCACCACAGCCGGTCGTGATAACGTAGGTAAAGCCGTCCGTCCAGCAAGACCGGATGTGCCCAAGCATCCCGGATGCGGTCGTCGACCAACACGAAACGGCCGGCTGGCTGGAGTCCGTTCCCATCGATTCGAAACATGCCCGCAGCGCCACGCTCGTCCAGCACCATCAAGCAGCCATCGGCATAAATGGCGGCTCCCGTCGTCAGTTCCTCGCGTTCGGCGACCGTTTCGCCTGTTTGCCAATCCAGGGCGAACCACCACTTGGCTTTGCGATATCCTGAGACGTACATGATCCCGTCCCACAGCACAGCGCAGCCGGTCACGGTGTCCATGGGAGCTTCCCATACCAGTTGCGCATCGAAGCCGGCTGCCGTTGGTACCAATCGATAAGCTCGGCCTTCTTCCCCGTACGGAGTCACATAGTACATCTGCCCCTGGCCGTAAACCGGCGCGGACACGTTGGTGGCAAAACGGTTGCTCAAGGGGACGGTCCACAGCAATTGACCCGAGTCGGCATCGACGCCGAAACCGTGAGCCGACGAGCAGTTGGCGATGATCCGGCGGCCCGCATGCTGGAACAGGATCGGTGAACTGTACGTGGCGTCGTCGTCGCCCAAGGAGGGCGTCGTCCAGATCGTCTGACCATCTTCGGTACGCAGCGCCGCCATCAGCCCGCGCCGACCGCCGGGAGTTACGATCACCCGATCACCGTCGACCAACAGGCATTCGCTGAGCGCCCAAGTGATGTTCCGGCCATCGAATCGTTCCAGAACGTTGACCGCCCAAAGCTCTTGGCCCGTATCGGCCGCCAGGCAGACCAGTCGGCCGTGCGCGTTCAAATGATACAGCCGTCCATCAGCGTAGACGCACGTAGCACGCGATCCCGGGTAAGGTCCTCGCCAGGCTTGGCCGTTGCGGACCTGCCACTGAAGCTGTCCCTCCAAATCGTACGCAAAGATCATCAAGTCTTCGCCCACATCCCCTGTGATGTAAATCCGCTGGCCGACCACAATCGGAGACGACCAGCCCGTGCCCAGACCTTCTATCTGCCATCGCAGGGGTGGTCCGTCGTCCGGCCATTGATCCAGCAGACCCGTCTCGTCGGAAATCCCATCCCGCCGGACCCCGCGCCACTGCGGCCAACCAGGTTCAGGCGAGGCGATCATTCCATCGAACGAAGCGTTCGTCGGTTCTTGCACGTCGGCCGACGCACAAAAGATGGGTATCATCGCGACCAGAATCATGGGGCGAATCGACCGGAGGGGCCATGTACCGCGTTTCGAAAACGTCATCGACAGCAATCTCCTTCAGTTCTTTTCGCGTTGGCGAGCGGGTCGCGGCCTTTCGCGTCACACTCCCAACGAAATCGAAACATTCGTTGTTTTATCCATACCGCAAATTTAACCTGTCTCGCACGTCCGACATAGACGGTGCAAGCGTACCATTGATTCCGGAACGGCTGGCTTCGATTCGGATGTGGCTCAGTCCGATTCTCCCCCTGCCGAAGTATTACCAAGAACGGAAATGCGTTGAAGCATCTCACAAGAGTCGCAGACACTTCGTTCGGGACGTGGACTCGGACAGATCCACACGACGCCATCCGATATGTGTCGAGCCTATTTGCCTAACGGAGTAGACAATGGGAACCACGATTGCGTTGTCAATCTTGATGGTCACGATCCCCTTGGGATCGACGATTCCTCAATCCGATAAACAGAAACAACAAGACATATACCGCCAGTATTGGGGGTATGATTTCTCGTGGAGATTTGACGAACTTCCCGAAAAGGGCTCCGTTCGCAACCACCAAGTACCCTACTCTGGCTATGTCTACCCTGATAATAGCGGAGGAACGATTCCGATCATGCGGAAGTATGACCGGGCCTTTCATCAGGGTCGGCCATTGGCAACCGCATTCGAAGAATGGGATGTTCAAGCTTGGAAGGCGAAAGAAGACGTTCGTGGGCCCTTGTTGGGGTTGCGGTGGGGCAGCCGGATGGCCGTGCCCGATTGGTCAGGACATTGCAATGGCTGGGCTGCCGCCGCGATTCGCCATGCCGAGCCGCAAAAGAATGTCGTCCGCAATGGTGTCGTTTTTACGCCTTCGGACATCAAAGGGCTTCTAGCCGAGTTGTACTTATACAACGACGTGGTCGATCTTTCCGGTTCGGATAAGAACATCAACGCAGCGCTACTCCACGCAGTGCTGGCCAATTGGGTCGGTCGTGGGCAGCATGCGTTGGGGATGGAAGCGGATCCGGGCGAGGAACGATGGAACTATCCGGTCTGGGCCTACAATTCGGATTCCGTTCGGCGTTCTCCGCGACAGGTCGAGGTAAAGTTGAACCTGGGGTATATGCTGGACAGCAACCGCGAGTACGACGAGAGTCCCAGGATTCATCGCGTCAAAAGTTTCCACTATCTCCTGGATCTGAATTCCCAGGGCGAGATCATCGGTGGTCGCTTTCATCGGAACAGCTCTCGAATCGCCATGCTCTGGTTGCCTCTTCAACCCAAAGCGGGCCGCCAGCCAGGCAATCGCTTGGGCAATCCGCACCTGAACGTCCA
The DNA here is from genome assembly GCA_007695205.1 of Planctomycetaceae bacterium. Classification (GTDB taxonomy): domain Bacteria; phylum Planctomycetota; class Planctomycetia; order Pirellulales; family Pirellulaceae; genus SKKK01. Next base: position 4,895 of record REEF01000673.1, on the reverse strand, counting down.
GCAGGTGTTGTCGATCTGGCGCGATTCAGTACCCGCAGAACTGCGGCAGAAATGGGTGGTCGTCGATCCTCCGAGAGAGGATCGTCTGCTCGTATTGGCAGACCCCGATGATCTAGTTCCTGTGGGCTACACGGTCAACCGTGTGGACACGCATCTATCGGATCACGCCAGTGCATCGGCACAGACAGGGAAGCCAGCGGTGGTTGTCGACAGGGACTGGAACGCGACGCCGATCGATCCGCTGGTCCCCGCTGGCGAGTTGCGCGTCAGCGATCAGCTCTCGCCCGCCGCGTCAGAGAACGATCCCCCAGACGACACGGGAGTCCGTGCGGATCGTGCTGAGCAACCGACCATCGAGTTCGGGCCTCAAGTCGCCGGCTGACGGTACAGAGGAACCCCTGACAGACCAAGAAGAACCCTGCCAGGTATTTCTTGGTGGTATCGGCGGAAGGGGGCGGTGGGTCCCGCTCGGCGCGCGGGACCTACTACGTGGTTGGCCGAAAACGACTCCCGATCCCCGTTACCTTCCATTGTAGTCGATGACTCTCGCTCAAAGCCCCCTTGCGAAAAACCCGGCCAGCGATCAAACTGAAGACTGGTTTGTTACATTTTTTCGTTTTGTGTGAAATCCGGGTGGTAGCAACGGCCACGTTGGGTATTGCGAGCGTATGCATCTGCACGAAGCTGTTTTGTCGGGTTCGCCGCAAGGGATCGGCGTTCTGTGCCTCGGCGGTGTCGGCGCGTTGGCCGGAACCGCGCTGGGGCTGCGCGCGATGGATCACGAGCAGGTTCCGCGAGTGGCCTTGGTCAGTGCCGTTTTTTTTGTGGTTTCGCTGATCCACATCCCGGTGGGTGTGACGAGCATCCATCTGACGCTCAGTGGACTGGTCGGTCTGTTGCTGGGCTGGACAGCGTTTCCGGCGTTGCTGATCGCCTTGTTGCTGCAAGCCGTGTTGGTCGGGCATGGGGGATTATTGGCGCTGGGGATCAACACGTTGGCGATGGCACTGCCGGCGGTGGCCGTCTACTACATTTTTCAACGAATGTCCCATAGTGGCAATCGATCGCTTAACTTTTTGGCCGGTTTTGGGGCTGGTTCGGCGGCCATTCTAGGTTCAGCCTTTTTGATATCGGCTGCGTTGTGGGTTTCCGGCGAGTCATTCGAATTGGTCGCCAAGGCGGTGTTTTCGTTCCATTTGGCCGTGGCGGTGATCGAGGGCCTGGTCGTCGGCAGTGCCATCGTCTTCCTGCGTCAGGTATGTCCGGAACGGCTGTTTTTGGCAACACCACAAGGTCTTCAGGATCGGAGCTAATGGCCAACGTCATCGAAAACGCCGCCACCTATGATGCCTCGTTTGTCCCCGCGAGCGTTTGGCGTCTGGACGGTGTGGATCCGCGCACACGGTTGATCGCCGCGGTCAGTTTTTCGGTGCTGGTCACCGCCGTCGACAGCCTGCCGACGCTGGTCGCGGCCCTGGCCGTTGTGGTCGTCGGCGCAGGGTGGACGGGAGCCTTGGGGCAACAGCGCTGGAAGCGGCTGATACCTGTCAACCTGTTGGTTTTGATGCTGTTGGGGTTGCTACCCCTGAGCGGTGGTGCGACGCCCGTGCTGAGCGTTGGTCCGATCGTCGTGGCTCGCGAGGGACTGGTCCAAGCGCTGTGGATCGGCTTGAAGGCCAACGCGATTGTACTGGGCGTTCTGGTGCTGTTGGCCCGCCTGGAAATGGCTTCGATCGGCTACGCCTTAGGAAGGTTAGGCGTTCCGGAAAAACTGACGCATCTGCTGCTGTTCACCGTCCGTTACCTGGAGGTTTTACAGCGGGAGTACACCAGGCTTTGGTCCGCGATGAAGATGCGCGGCTTTCGGCCTCGCGTCGATGGGCACACCTACCGTTCGTTCGGTTATCTGGTCGGGATGCTGTTGGTGCGCAGCGTGGATCGTGCTGATCGGATCGTGGCGGCGATGAAATGCCGCGGCTTCTGTGGCCGGTTCCATCCATTGGACCACGCCGCGCTGACCGTTCGGGACGCTTGGTTTTCCGCGCTCGTCCTGGTGGTACTGGCGGGTCTGGCTGCACTGGAGTGGGCATGAAAGACGGTCTGGTTGTTTTGGACAAGGTCAGCTATGGCTACAGCCCGGAACGGCCGGTGCTGGCTCGCTGCTCTTTCCAGCTTGATGCGAACGAGCGAGTTGGCTTGGTGGGCACCAACGGCAGCGGAAAAACGACGGTGCTCAAGCTGATCGTGGGACTGCTGAAACCCACCTCGGGCCATGTCCGGATTTTTGGGCAACCGTGCTGCAATGAACGGGATTTTCGCGAAGTACGGCGGCGAGTCGGCTTTTTGTTCCAAGATTCCGACGATCAACTTTTTTGCCCTACCGTGGCCGAAGATGTGGCGTTCGGACCCTTGAATATGGGAAAGTCTCGGGAAGAAGTTCGGCGGATCGTTTCACGAACCTTGAGTCTGTTAGGGTTGGGCGGGTTCGAAACTCGAATCACTTACAAGTTGTCTGGTGGCGAAAAACGCATGGTAGCATTGGCCGCCGTGCTGGCGATGCTGCCCGAAGTCCTCCTGCTGGATGAACCCACGGCAGGTTTGGATGACGCAGCAGCCCAGCATGTGGTCGACGTGTTGGCCGAACTGCCTCAGGCGATGGTGCTTGCTACTCATGACCCCCGCCTGTTGGGAGGGCTAGTGAATCGTTCGTTGCGGCTGACCGCAGGACGATTCACCCCGGAGTCTTCGCGCGATTGGGCAGCAAATCCTGCCGTTCGCTCGGCACGACAACAAACGGCCTGAGAACACCTTGGCAATCTGCATCGCCGGCCGGTTGCTTACAGTGGTTTGTCGCCCAATTGTTCCATCAGCCACAAGAGCCCGACCGCCAACAGAGTGACTCCCACCCAGGTGCCGACGTAGAGCCACACCGACCACTCGATCTCTTGGGCGGTCAACGTCAGATACAGGCCGATCGTCGCAATGATCGGCGGATACATTGCCGCGTCATAAATGGGCATGGCAAAGTCAGTCCCCCCCGCAGAGGTATAGGCGACATAGACTTTGTAGAAGAACCATCCTGCGGCCAGGATGAGCATCACGGCTCCGAAAAACATCACAACTAGGGGCCTCCCGTGGACAGTGGGCTCCGATACGCGCCGGCTCTGCTGCCGTCGATCCAAATAAACCGGTCCCCATGATACCGACTCGGATGGTGGGATGGCACCCCAAGCCCAGTCGCCGTAGGCAAAAAAAATACCGCAGGTCTCTGCATCCGAAGATGAAAAACCTGCGGTAGGGTTCAGTGCGGCACAAGGCCGCACTGGGGCGCGGTCAGTGAATATCGGCGGCAATGACCGATGGTCCGTGTCACCGATGCACCGTTAAACCCGAACAGTCACAAAAAGATTCGCGTGAAGAGCCAGAGAAATCAAAATCTTGGAAAAAACTTTCGCTCTGCCTCGTTTCGGGGGAGGCTTTTGTTCTTTTGGAAGGAGAGACTCCGCGAAATCTGCAGAAATCAGATGCCAAACACGGTGTTGTGAGTGCGATGGCAGATGACAAAGGTGGTGCACTTCGAAAGATCCTTCAGCCTGGACGCACCCACATACGCACACGCGCTGCGGAGGCCGCCGGTAATCTCCTGCAGGGTTTTGCGAACCGGGCCCTTGTGGGCGACGATCGTCTCCTTGCCCTCGCAAGCTCGATAGTCGCGCACCCCCCCCGCGTATCTTTCGATGGCCGTGTGACTGGACATCCCATAGAAACGCATGCCTGCCCCACGATCGTCCGGATCCACCCATGGACCTCCGCATTCGTCATGTCCGGCCAACATGCCGCCCAGCATCACAAAGTCGGCTCCGGCCGCAAAAGCCTTGACCACATCACCGGGCGTGCGGCATCCGCCGTCGGCACACACATGGCCTCGCAACCCGTGGGCTGCATCGGCACATTCGATGATCGCCGACAATTGCGGATAGCCGATGGCCGTCATGATCCGAGTCGTGCAGACGCTGCCGGGCCCGATGCCGATCTTGACGATGTCGGCCGCACCAGAGATGAGTAACTCTTGGACCATGTCGGGGGTGGCGACGTTGCCCGCCATGATAATCAGTTCCGGATGCGCGTGACGCACAGCTTTGACGCGGTCCACAAAAAACTTGGTATATCCGTTCGCCGCATCGATACACACACAATCCACATGGGTCTTCTGAAGAACGAACTCGAGCCTTTCCAGATCCTGATCCCGGATACCGATGGTCAGGAACGTGTGACCGCGCGCCACCGGGTCCGAGAAGTAAGCGGACAGATCATCGACCGAATGGTACTTATGCAGGCAAGTCATCGAAACGGGCCCCAACGCTCGAGCCATTTCGATGGTTCCGATCGAATCCATGTTCGAGGCTACCAGCGGGATGCCTGACCACTGGCGTTGGCTGTTCAAAAAGCGATAGTGCCGCTGTAGTTCGATGGCGGAACGGCTGGGCGCCTCGGAACGCTTAGGCCGAATCAAGACGTCGTCGAAATCAAGTTTGGGGTCGTAGTCGATGTGCATCGCAAACTCTGCAAAAAAAAGGCCACCGGACAATGGGGGCAAACGACCGACGATCGCCGAGCCAGCCTTCTAACAGCATAGCACATTCGGTGCGAAATCCAGCCACCGCAACGGCAGCCGCTGGCTTCTCGCGTCAGGCGGGCATCCATCCCGAACCGAACCGGCGTCCAACCGGGGATTCCCCTCCCACCCCACCGTCTTCCCGTTCGGCTCCGGCCATGGGACACCTGCCGTCGCGTTGCGACTCTTGGCGGATGCGGCGTCGCGTGTCCCACGGACTCGCGCCTTTGAAGTTGCGCATCGTCTCCGCCGAGCTTGCTCGGTGGGACGACGATTTTGC
>REEF01001043.1 GCA_007695205.1 Planctomycetaceae bacterium | reverse complement strand
TTTCCGTATCATTCAGCATGACGCCTTTATTCTGCGACAGCTTCATGAACTTATCCAGTTCATCTTTTACCCTGGGAGCTTCAGTGGCCAGATTCTGATCTCGGCGAGAAACGATACGGATGGATTCAAGAATGGTGGATTTTCCGGTTCCTCGTCCGCCGATGACTGAATTGAAATGCGGATGCAACTGGATGACGAATGGTTGGCCACTGATGCGGCCGCAGTGGCGCATGGCCTTGATAGTCAGCTTCGACAAGAAGATATCAGGCAGGCGATTAGGGTTTTCGGATTGGTTCTTTACGCAAAACTCGTGATCCAGCAATGCCAGTCGCAAACCCTCGATAGACGGGCGGCTCATCTTGAGCCAACTGAAATGCCTCCCGATATCGTCTGGTTTATGGGCGTCAGAACCAGCCACTCTTGCCAGACGGTCAACCGCCTTTTTCAAGGTTGGTTCCGCATTGTCGAATTTGTGAAGATCGCAGAATTCTGCAGCAGATACAGTTTTCAGGCTTTTTTCGAGTTCAGGCGTTAGGGCTGTGATACCCTCAAGCAATCCCTTTGACCCGTCGATGTGAGCAGGAATGGCAACCCCTTTTGCCTCGGTAATCTTTCGAACCGTATCGACAAAACCCGTAGTCGTGGATGTGTTCTGGTCGTCACCATATCCGGCTGTGATCCCGCATGAACCCAAAACACCTGTCACCTTTTGGCTATCACAACTCGGGTCAAAAACCGCGAGTAGATGAACGCGGCTACTGCTGTTGGCAACCGTCATCTCAACCCCCGGGAAAATGGTCAGTTCCCTGTACCAACCGGGCTTCGTGTCGCGGTCTCGGAGTTCCTTGTTCTTTGCCTTCAATACATCAATCCAGCCGCCCGAGTTGTGATCGGTTACCACCACACAGTCGATGCCGGATTCCATAGCTTTCTGGAGCCATTCCTCCAGTTCGATGCTCTTGAAGAATTCATCACCCCGGCCGTAATCGTCCGACTTGGGAGTATGTGTGTGAAAATCAAACTTCCACCATTTGCTTCCGGGGAAATTCCATTTATCTGTCATTTCATTCCCCTCCCATTCTTGTTACTGCCTGGTCGTACCACATGAGCAGTTTGGGGTCTTCTTCCAGGACGTTGTTGGGGATCTTGTCGGCTATGGCGACAATGGTCGCGTAGTCTCGGTCTTGCCAAGCCGTGTTTATCGGTGTCCATCTGTGCTTCAACATGTTTTCGGCAAAAGCCCGAAGGTCTTCGGGAAACTCGAAATCCAAGAACAATACCGGATATTAACCCCCACATTTACAATAGCGGACTGCCGAAATCAAGCTGTTCGTGCTGATTTGTGCCGCCTTCTCCGAAGAACGGCCGGATTGTCGCTGGTGATCCGGTCGCCGTTTCAAGGTGCAGGCATGGCGTAAGCCCCCAAGGCACATGTGGTTCTGCCTTTCAATATTGCCAGGGCGACTTCATTTATAACATTAACCCCCGCGCGACGTGGCACGGAATCGGCGGCCGTCGGTTCAGCCGGCGCCCAGACGCGTCTCGACGCGGCGGATGGCATCGCGGACATCGCAATCGCCGTAGCCCAGTTGGATTTTCCGGCCATCGGCCACCCAGGTCTCGACTTGTTTTTGAGCGGAGATCACCGTGCTGTGGCTGCGGCGGCCGAAATACTCGCCGATTTCCACGAACGCCGCGCGGGTGTATTTTCGAGCCAGCCACATGGCCAGCATCCGCGGTTGACTCAACCCGCGCGACTTTCGCCCCGATTGCAGGCTCTTGACATCGATCCCGAAAACGTCGCAGACGGCCGACTGGATATCCTCCAGTTGCACCACGCGCCGCGTCATGCAGAAGAAATCGCTGAGTGCCGTTTCTGCCAAGCGAAGATCGATCTTTTGCCCCAACGCCTCGGAAGTCGCTACCAACCGGTTCAGTGCACCGGCGATCAGCCTTGCATCGCCACTGACCTGAGCCGCGATCAACTGCAGAACCGGTTCGGGAATCTGCCGTTCATGTTGGGCGGCCATCCGGCGCGCGATGCCCAATCGAGTCGTTTCATCGGCCGGATCGATACTGCAGACCAGTCCGCTAGAGATTCGCCCGATCAACTCGCCGCCCAGCGCTTCCAGTTCCGACGGAGATCGATCGGCGCTCAGAACCACCTGCCGGCCTTGGCGGAGCAGCGAATCGACCGTGTGCAGCAATTCGACGATCGTCGCCGCTTTGCCTTTGAAGAACTGCAGATCGTCGATCAACAGCAGTTCGACATCGCGGTACTTCCGCCGAAAACTGGGCAAGCCCGAACCGCGGAGCGCTTCGAGAAACGAACTGGTGAATTGTTCGGACGACAACATCACCACCCGTCGCAAGCGGCGTTGGCGGCGCGCGGCCGAGGCGATCCCCTCCAACAAATGCGTCTTGCCGATCCCCGGCGGCCCGTACAAGAACAGGGGCGTGATCCGTCCCGGCCGCTGGACCACTTGCTGAGCCCCTGCGAAAGCCATTTGGTTCGTGTGGCCGACCACGTAGTCTTCCAATGTGAACAGACGGCGACCCACCGAAGGGATCGATCGATTGCCACTTTCTTGCCGATCCGGTTGACCTGCCGACGTGCTTGGGGCAAGGGCGGATGATCCCGATCGATTCGCGGTTTGGGACTGCGAGCGGCGTCCTTGGGCAGCCGAGGCATTCACCTGTTCGTTCAACCGAAAGGTGACGGTGGCCGCCGCGCCGCTGATGGCAGTGCATAGTTCTTCCAGGTCTTGCCGGAACATGCACCGCAGGCGATCCATCAGAAACTGGTCTCGCGCCAGGACCAAGCATGTCCGGTCGCGAAACTCAAGCTGTGTGCCGTCGCCGAACCACAACTCGAAACGCTCTGTGCCGATGCTTTCGGCCAAGGCGGCTCGCAGGGCCGAAACGACTTCCTTATCGCTTTTGCTCACGTTCAAACGCTTCCTCTGCGCGTACCGCGACCATCGTACTGGGAACGTTCGGTGACAAGCACTCACGAGCTTGCCCCGGCGACCAATGGGGATGGTAACGAGATTCCTTCTGAACGACCCTGCCGACACGACCGCCGGTCGGCAACTGCTGGCTCAACCACCAGCGAAGAGCCCCGATTTTACGTCTGCTAGCACTGCTGTCAAATCGATCTTGCATGGTCCGCGAAGAATTTCTCGAACGGTTCCCTATCGGCCGCTCTACCACCGAAAAATCTTAACATTTTTGGCCGTTCGTGAAAGCCACGCTGCAGAAAAAACGGCTGCGACCCTGGTGGAAAAAATGTCGGACAAGGCCGCAAAACCGGGTCAAATGACTCCGGAAGTCGATTCGTAAACTCAAGTGGCATAAGGACTAACGTCTCCGCCCGTCGCCAGTCGGCGAAAGAATACGCCGCGGCGGGACACCGGATCGAAGCCCATCGAGGCGTAAATAGCGATCGCCGGATCGTTTTCAGCATCCACGCCGGCAATCACTGCGGGCAACCCGCGATCCCCTGCAGTATCCAGAGCATACCGCACCATGCATCGGCCACCACCCCGTCCCCGATACTCGGGCACCAATCCGAAGTACAGCAACTCACCAATCTGGCAATCCCCGCGTGCTGTCATCAACAGGCATCCGGCCAGATTCCGGCGGTACCGAGCCAGATACCACATTCGGTCGTCGCCAAGACCCACCTCGGCGAATCGCTCCAGCATCGCTTGGATCGAGCCGACTTGGGGAAGATTCGGGAAATCCCGAGATCCGATCAGCGTGCGTTGGAGAACGGCAGGCAAATCGTCCCGCTCACCCAACGCACAGGGTTCGAAGGTCCAATCTCCAAGCTGGGGCGACACATCGTCGCCACCAACGGATCGGGTCAGGACCAGCAGATCCCCGGTGCGTTGAAATCGGACCGATCGCGCGCAAGCATGGATCGCGGTTGCATCGATGGGCAGATAGCTGATGGCCAGTTGAACGCGACGAACACCCAATTGGGTCGCTGCATGCTCCAACAACGCAGTGGCCAACTGCGGATCGAATCGCCCGTGACAGGACGGCGGTAAAACGTCGGCCGTTCCATCCCGATGAATCCGAGCAGCGATTGCGCCTCGGTAGCACCCGCGATGATAGGCGCGCAGCCCCAGCCATCGCCCAGCAAGCTCAAATCCGTCCGGCCACGTCCCGAAGTCCGCATCATCCAGACGGGAAAAATCCCTCCGGACGGGCGTCTGGCGAAACCAGGCAGCCGCCCGTTCGGATGACAGATCGCTGACATCGATGTCCAGACCACTCGGATCAGTCGTAGCCATGTGGCAATTCGAACTACTTCCAAGCGAACGTCTGATCGGTCAACTGCTCGTAGGCTTCGATGTATTTGGCTCGAGTCTTTTCTACGATTTCTTCAGGCAATTCGGGTGGCTGGCTGTTCTTGTCCCACCCCGCTTCGGTTAAATAATCGCGTACGAACTGCTTGTCGAACGAGGGCTGGCCTTTGCCGGGCTGGTATTGATTAGCGGGCCAGAACCGCGAGCTGTCGGGTGTCAGCACCTCGTCGATCAAGATCAACTGGCCCTCTACCAACCCCCATTCGAACTTGGTGTCGGCGATCAGGATGCCCTTGGATCGCGCGTATTGGGCACCGCGCAGATAAATGTCGATACTTCGTTGACGAAGCTCTTCCGACAGTTCCTTCCCGACGATCTCGACCATCCGCTCGAAAGAGATGTTGATGTCGTGCCCCGTTTCCTCTTTGGTCGCTGGCGTGAAAATGGGCTCGGCCAACTGCGAGCACTGTTGCAGTCCCGCCGGCAGGCTGATACCACAGACCTGACCGTTCTGTTGGTACTCCTTCCAACCCGAGCCGTCCAAGTAACCTCGCACCACACATTCGATGGGCACCACCTGACATTTCCGCACGATCATACTGCGTCCTTCCAGCGATGGACGAGCGGATTCGTCGGGGAGCACGATTTCCCCCAATTCGGATGACAGTAGATGATTCTCCGTCTTGAGGAAGTCGAACCAAAAATTGCTGATTTGCGTGAGCACTCGGCCTTTATCCGGAATCGGCGTCGGCAGCACCCAATCGAACGCGCTGATCCGATCGGTGCTGACCATCAGCAAGCGATCCCCCAGATCGTAGATGTCACGTACTTTACCTCGCCGCAACGGCCACCCTGACAAAGTTGTCTCTGAAACGGCTTCTCTCGTCATTCTGGGTCTCCTTGAATTGAATGGGCTTTCGCGGGGCAATATAGCCGCCGTTGCATCATTTGCGCAGGGGGGCATCGATCTGGACTGCCCTTCGCCAACCGTTCGAATTGTGGCTATACTGGTCCTGGCTTATCGCGGTTTCAGGCGACGAACCCCTTCGGTCGAGGGGTATTTCATCGGCCTTTTCGCCGCCGCTAAGCAAACTAACCGGAGAGGATGTTGCTCATGGGACTGATGCGTTTCCACCTGCCTGAGCGGGAACGCGTGACGCGAGAAGCCATCCAGCGTTGTTACATCACCGGATTGGACTACGTTCCCACGCCAGCCAACAAGTCTTGGGATGGCGAGGGTGCGTTGCGCATCGAACGGGAAATCGATGAATCCGGTTGTTTGCATATTCTGTGGGACGTCGAGGACCACGGCACGCTGTTGCTATCGACAGCCAGCTTGATGGAACGATTGCGCCCGTATCTGCTGCCAGTCGAATTGGCACGTGGCACGCTGAACCGACTGCGGACCAAAGCGGCTTTGTGGAAGTTGGCCGGTTTGGAGATCGATGCCTCGTTGGCCGCAGACATCGACCAGGGAATCCGGAGCTTTATCCGGGCGGCGACCAGCCAGGACAAGCCCCTGCTCGCGGCTCAAAGGGCGGAGGATGCGATCCACGTCGCCTTGAATGCGATCGAGGGGCTCAACCAGCAGTACGCCCACCAGGTGCTGGACCGGCGCCGACAAGCGTCCTCGCCCCTGTCGACGCTGCTGGCTGGGAATCTAGGCGAACAGATCATCCCGGAAAATTTGGAACCCATGTTCGCAGCCGCCTTCAACTCGGCGGCAGTCCCTTTGAATTGGCGAGCCATCCAACCCGAACCGAACCGTTACGATTGGTCGGTTGCCGATCATCAGTTGAAACTGTGCCTCAGGCATCGAGCCAAGGTTATCGCTGGCCCACTGATTCGATTGGATCGGCAGTGCCTGCCCGATTGGGTCGAGCAGCGGAGCTGGGAAGCCGGCTGGTTTGCGGAACAAATACAGCGTTTCGTCGCCGATACCGTCAAACGATACAAAGGCCAAGTGCATCTGTGGCATTGTTCGGCTGCTGCCAACCTGCCGTCAGAACGGCTATCGGACGAACAGCGAGTCCGAATCATGGTCATGGCCCTGGAAACAACCAGACGATGCGATCCTCGAACCCCCGTAATCGTCAGTTTCGATCAGCCATGGGGCGAGTATGCATCGCAGCAGCCGGTAGCACTACCGCCGACGCATTTCGCCGAACTGCTGATCCGCGCGGAATTGGGGCTATCGGGGATCGGCTTGGAGCTGAACCTGGGATACTGGCCCGATGGCAGTCTGCCCCGCGACCTGCTGGAGATCGGCCAGTTGATCGACGAGTGGAGTCTGCTCGGGCTACCGCTGATCCCCATCCTGTCGATTCCTAGCGCATGCGAGGCGGACTCGCTGGCCAGTCGATCGGCAGCCAGTCCGATCCGGTCGCTTCGGAGCGATTGCCCGTCGATGGACAGTCAGAAACGCTGGGTGGAACTGCTGCTTCCGATGTTGGTGGCAAAGCAGTCGGTCCAGGCCATCCTTTGGAATCAGGTGTTCGATTCTGCGATTCACCGTTTCGCACACGGCGGTCTGTTTGATGCTTGTTCCAAACCCAAGCCGTCGTTGGGTTCGGTCATCGCCTTGCGGCGCGATTACTTGCCGTAGCACGTTCAAGCGGAGAGTAGCTTCTGGTGGAAAGTATCCATGACATTCCCGAGGTGCGTGGCTTGGACGCGCGGAGCCAGTTGATTCGCATTCCGGACCAGCAGGACGTGCCTCTTACGCCGCGAGTGCGGCAGATCATCGACACGGCCGAATTCCGACGCTTGTCGCAGATCAGCCAATTGGGGCTGGTGTCCCTGGTCTACCCGGCGGCCCATCATTCACGATTCGAGCACTCGCTGGGCGTCTACCGGATGACGCTGCTGTATTTGAAGCAACTGGCCCACGACCCCCGCTTTGCGGCGGCCATCGGGCGCCGCGAGGCCGAGTTACTAATTGTGTCAGCGTTATTGCACGATTTGGGGCACTGGCCATTCTGCCATGCCATCGAGGACATGAATCTGCCGGGGGTACCCGAGCACGAGTTGTTCGCCAACAGTTTTATCCTGGAAGGCGAGATCGCGGACACGCTTCGCGACCTGTGGCAGATCCACCCGCGCGAGGTGGTATCTTTGTTGTCCGAGACGCCGCGCGATCTGCCATCGGGGATCTTGCACAGCATCCTGTCCGGCCCGATCGACGTAGACAAAATGGATTACCTGGTCCGCGACAGCCTGCACGCCGGGGTGCCGTACGGCCGGAACTTCGACCAGCAGCGGCTGATCGGCAGCCTGTGCCTGAACCAGGCAGGCAACGGCTTGGCGATCAGCGACAAGGGGCGGACGGCGGCCGAGATGATGGTCTTCGCTCGGTATGTGATGTTCAGCGAGGTCTACTGGCACCACGCGGTCCGTGCCGCGACCGCCATGTTGCAGCGAGCCTTTTTCGAGATGGTGGATCAACTGGATCTGGACCCATTGTTCCGTCGCACCGAGCCGCGAATGATCAGCCAGTTGTGCCGAACGGCCCGAGGCGGGCCGGCCGCCGATCTGCTGGACGGTCTGTTCGGTCCCGTGCGGCGGCTGTACAAGCGGCTGGCTCAGTTCAGTATCTTCGAACACCGGCATTGGTACGAGCAACTGGCACGGCGGCCGGTCGCCTGGCTGGTGCGATGCAGCGAGGTCTTTGCCGACCGGATCAGTCGGCGGTTGGGCCGCCGTGTCGCTCCGACCGAAGTGTTGTTCGACGCACCGCCGATGAAGCTGGAAGTTCAATTCCAAGTGGAGATCTTCTTCCCCAAAGAACCCTGCTACCGCCCGTTAGGCGAGGTGTCGCCCGTCGTCAGCACGTTGGCTCGCAAGCAATTCGACGACTACGTCAAACGCGTTCGCATCTTCGTCCATCCACGGTTAGCCGAGGATCTGCGGGGCCGGTCCGACGTCTTTGTCTGCCTGGAGGAAACGCTGCAGGAATTGGCGACGACCGAGTAGCAAAAGGGGGATCCGCCGGTTGTGATCCTGCGGATGCCGAGCGGGAAATGGCCGACAGCCACCCTTTACGTGAACCGTCAGGCTGGTAGGATGGTCGGTATAGAAAAGTGCACGATTCTTATCAGGTGGGATCATTCAAGGCAAAAAGTAGTGACGAACTCAACGATCGAGGCATCTTCGGTAACAATGGCAGGTCGGCAGCAAGGGTTGCGGCTGGCCTTGGCCGCCGCGCGGACCGCAGCAGAAAACCGTGGCCAGGATTTGGTGGTCCTGGACATGCGCGAGCTGACGTCGTTCTTCGACTACTTTGTCATCGCGACCGGAGCCAGCCGAAGGCAGTTGCATGCGATGAGCGAGGAGATCGATCGAGTCCTGGAAAAGGAATTGGGCGACCACCGGATGGGCATCGAGGGCTATCAGGAATGCCGCTGGATTTTGCTGGACTACGGCGATGTATTGATCCATCTGTTCGACGCTCCGACGCGGGCCTTCTACGACCTGGAGCAACGCTGGGGCGAGGCCAAGCGGGTGGACCTGACCGAACTGCTGGCGGACATTTAGGCGAAGGATGCCCGGCATGAACATTCTGGTCGAATTGCGGCTTCGATTCCATCAGACGCTCCAGGGGCTGGTCGACGATCCAACCGATCTGCTGGATCTGGTCGTCCCGGCTCAAGATCCGCGATTTGGCGACTATCAGGCGAACGTTGCGATGCCGTTGGCGAAGCGGTTGGGCCGTCCGCCGCGCGAGGTGGCAGACCAAATCGTCCGGAATCTGCAGGTCGCCGACCTGTGTGGCCCACCCGAAGTGGCGGGACCGGGCTTCATCAACCTCCGGCTGCGCGACGATTGGCTGGCCGAACAACTGCAGCAAGTATCGACGGACCAACGGTTGGGGATCCCGGCGGTCGACGATCCGAAGACGTTCGTGCTGGACTACTCGTCGCCGAATGTGGCCAAACCGATGCATGTCGGACACATCCGATCGACGGTCATCGGCGATTCGCTGTGTCGCATCCTCCGGTTCCTCGGGCACCGCGTGATCAGCGACAATCACCTGGGTGACTGGGGCACCCAGTTTGGTATGATCCTGTACGGCTACAAACATTTTCGGGACCAGCAGCAGTTCGCTCAAGCGCCCGTCCAGGAACTCAGCCGCTTGTACAAATTGGTCAGTCAGTTGGTCGAATATCACCAAATTCGCCGGTCGCTGCCTGAATTGCAGGAGCAGTTAGCGCAGCGCATCGAGATCCTGGACCAGCAGCAGGCCCTGGGCCCATCCGCGGATGCGGCGGAACAGAAGCGAGCTGCGAAACGGTTGCGCGGCTTGAAGAATCAGGTCGTGGAGATGCGCGACAAGGTAGCGGCTGCGGAAAAAAAATTGGCGGCCGTCGAAGAATCGACCGAGTTGAATCGTCTGGCGGAACAGCACCCGAATATCGGCTCGGCCGTATTGGAAGAGACCGCACGCTTGCACGCCGGTGACCCGGAGAACATCCGTTTGTGGCATGCTTTCTTGCCCGTGTGCCGCGAGGAGATCCAAAAGATCTACGATCGGCTGGATGTCCGCTTCGATTACGAATACGGAGAGAGCTTCTATCAAGACCGTCTGGCGGAAGTGGTCGATCGGTTCCGTCAGGGCGGGCTGGCTCGGATCAGCGATGGAGCGGTTTGCGTCTTCCTGGATGGATTCCAGGCGCCGATGATCATCCAAAAGAGCGACGGGGCGTACCTGTACGCCACCACCGACCTGGCGACGATCGATTTTCGGATGCAGACGTTTCATCCGGACGCGATCCTGTATGTGGTGGACCATCGCCAGGCAGACCACTTCCAGAAACTGTTCGCCGCCGCTCGATTGGTCGGTTACGACCGGGTCGACCTGCAACACATCTCGTTCGGGACCGTCTTGGGCGACGACGGCAAGCCTTACAAGACGCGAGCCGGCGATACCGTGGGACTGGAAGGCTTGCTGGACGAGGCGGTGCGCCGCGCCCATGCCGTGGTCGCGGCCAACGATGACGCCAAGCCGACCAGTCCTGAATTGGACGACGATCAACGACGCCACATCGCTGATGTCGTCGGACACGCGGCGATCAAGTACGCCGATCTGTGCCAGAACCGTACCAGCGATTATAAATTCGACTATGATAAAATGGTGGCGTTGGAAGGAAACACGGCCACGTACATGCAGTACAGTTATGCGAGGACGCAGAGCATCTTTAGCAAGGGGCAGATCGATGCAGAACAACTGCGGGCGGTCGACAGCCCGTTGTGCCTGCAGCACCCCACCGAACGGGCATTGGGGCTGCAGGTATTGCGTTTGTCGGAAGCGATCGCCGAGGCGGTGTTGGATTATCGTCCCAACATCTTGACCGGTTATCTGTTCGACACGGCGAAACGGTTTTCGGAGTTTTACCAACAGTGCCAGGTCCTGAAAGCCGAGTCCGACTCGCTGCGGACCAGCCGCCTGAGATTGTGCGATCTGGCGGGCCGGGCTATCCGCCTGGGCTTGGAACTGCTGGGGATTCAAGTCGTCGAAAAGATGTAAGACACGACTTGGCAAGAACATGTTACAATGAGAGTCTTCCGTCGTAACATGCGCGCACGGTGCGCGCATCTTCGTAGGTTGGGACTCTGTCCCGA
>REEF01000669.1 GCA_007695205.1 Planctomycetaceae bacterium | reverse complement strand
GGTCAGGTCTTGACTTATAACTTATC
Source organism: Planctomycetaceae bacterium (assembly GCA_007695205.1). Lineage (GTDB taxonomy): Bacteria > Planctomycetota > Planctomycetia > Pirellulales > Pirellulaceae > SKKK01. The sequence continues at coordinate 10,913 of REEF01000669.1, read as the reverse complement.
GAACGCGCGCACTTTGCTGTGCCAACGAGGACCATAAGTTATAAGTCAAGACCTGACCCCATTTTCAGTCAGGCGGCGATGGGGCCGCGTTTTTCGGGTTTGGGAAGCGGTTCCAGCTCTTCCCTCAGTACGAGCACTTCCGGAGGTGCCTTGATTCCGAGTCGGACTTTGTCTCCCGACACGCCGATGACGGTGATGACGATCGTATCACCCAGCTTGACTCGTTCTCCCTCTTTCCTCGACAACACCAACATATGTACCTCCTTGATGATCGTGGGATGAATTCGATGATTGCGTTGTCGAACTTGTGCCTAATTCAGACCGGGTGGTTGGGCGAGCTGGATGCGTAACACACGTTCACCGCTGGAACCGTAAAACAGGATGGTGTTCCGACTGGTTTCCCAGATGGCCACCAACTTGACGCTCCGCGGGCCGTGAAGGCAAAAGAAGATCCCGCAGGGCGCCCCGCTTTTTTCCAGGACGCGTTCGGTGAAATGGAAAGCACCGACCTCCAATTCGTTCTGCTGGCAAAGTTCGTGTTGGACGTAATTTCTTAGATCCGTCAAATTCCTGATCTGCACAAGGTGTGCCTGCATATCTCGTGTAACTCCTCGATGACTGGAAGATAGTGGGCGAATTCTCTCAGTTACGAAGAACCGGCCGATTGCCGACCGTTTACACTATCGGCAAGATAGGCAAACTGGCTTTGCTTAGAACGACCGGGAATTGTATGCCACTCAGCGAAAACGTTCCGGATGTAACGGCGAAGCTCGACCAAGCGTCACGACCATCGATACGGATTATCGGCAGCCGGTCATCCTGTTGGCAATACGAATTTCGTGGACGCCCCAAAGGTTCCGAGCACGCATCGCAGCACTATAATAAGAAGTTCCGATTATGCCTGGGAGGAAGTTTTGTGAAGATCACTGTCGACGAAATCCTCAGCCGATGCCAGCTTTTTGCTCAAGTCGATCCGGTGCGCCGCAGCCGCCTGGCTCAGGTCGCGGTGATCCGGAAATTCGCCAAGGGGACTCATGTTTTTCACGAAGGCGATCCGTGTCCGGGTGTGTATGTGGTGGGCAGCGGGTCCGTACGCGTCTTCAAGACGGGCCCGGGCGGCAAGGAGCATGTTTTGCACATGATCGGCGCCGGCCAGACATTTGCCGAAGTGGCAGCGATCGGCGGATTCTCCTGTCCTGCCAGCGCTGAAGCGACTGCGGCGACCACCACCGTGCTGATTCCGTACCACGCGTTTCGGACGGCCATCTCCGACGATCACCAATTGTGCCTGGAAATGATGGCGGGATTGTCTTATTGGGTCAAGCATTTGATCGGTCTGATGGAAGATATCGTGTTGCGTGATGCGACAGGACGCGTCGCTCGGTTTCTGCTGGATTCCCAAGCCGAACGGGACGGAACCATCAGGCTGCCGGGACTCAAACGCCACGTCGCCAGTCATTTGAATCTGACCAGCGAGACGTTTTCTCGCACGCTGAGCCGGTTGATCGAGGCGGGATTGGTGGTCGAGCACGCCAGTGGTCGCGTGGAATTGTGCGATCGTCCACGTCTGCAGGCAGCCAGCGAGGGATTATTTCCGCTGTTGTGACATCCGAGCCATTTCGCTCGTCGAAACGGCGTCGGGTCAATCGTCCCTCGATCGTTGCTGCAGCAAGTGGAGGTAGAAGCTGCAGCGATGGGAATTGTCTTCGATATCCTGCAGGCACCGGATGGCTTCGGCGGCGAACCACACGGTGACGACCAACGTGACAATCACGATGGCGCCGCTGATCAGGACCGCCAGGTTTTGCAGGATGAACATGACCCGTTGAACATCCTCCAGTTGGTCGCTGACCATCGCACCGCCGATGAAGATCACCGAGAAGAAAAAGGCCCCAACCGCTCCGAGAAAGATCAGGATCCAGCCCAACGCACGATAGAACCGAATCGTCAAGTTCATCGTTGGATAGCTGCGTGAGCGGAACCTGGGTACCATGGCATTGTTTTCCGTAGGGGCGGCCTTCGGTGGGATTTCTTCGGCAAGCGGAGGCTGAGTCGACGAAGCAGACGCGGCCGCCGTCGCGCTGACGGCGATCGGTTGGACGGTGACCGGCGTCGCTTGACTTGGCTCCTCTGTCGGCGGCGGCGGGGGCGATGTGGCGTCCAAGGAGGGGTAAACCTGGTTGGCCCATCGCCAGTGATTCCCCTGCCGGTCCAACAGTTCGCACAGTTCCGTGATACGTCCTTCACTGAACCACTGATCCATCTCGTCGCGCGAGACCGGCCCGTAGATGCTGCCGTCGGGCGTTTTCAATTGCAGCAGCCGATCTTCTTCGCTTGGCTCGGTCGATGGTGTCTCAGTCGGTTGCGGTTCCGGATCGTCTGCCAGCGATGGCGGGGAAGCCTCGGGAATTCGCAGCACCTGCTGACACTGGGGGCATTTGATCCGCTTTCCCGCCACGTCCTCGGGAACGCGTAAACGGTGGTTGCACTGATTACAACTGAAGACGATCGCCATGGTTGCCATCCGTGAAAGGTTGTCAGGCGGCTCGAGCCGGGCTGACAACGCTGCAGGCCTCTACGTTGCTTCTAGGGGTCCGACCACCTTACAACAGGTATTCTTTCATGACTTCGGGCGGGGCTGGGGAGTATCTCAGGGGTTCCATCGAACAGCCGGCCCGCCCCTGACTCAGGCTGCGCATCGCGCTGGAGTACCCGAACAGCTCCTTCAGCGGCGCGTGAGCCTCGATGATGCTGATGTCTGCGCGGTTGTCGGTACGTGCGATCAGCGCCCGTCGTTGCTGCAAGTCGCCGACAAAATCTCCCAGGTAATCTTGCGGAGTGGTAATGTTCAGCTTCATGATCGGTTCCAGCAGCACGGGGCCGCCTTGTTCGAGCCCTTTGTGGAAGGCATCGTTGGCAGCGATGCGAAACGCCATGTCGTTGGAAGATTCATGGTGCGACTCGCCGCCCAGCACGGTGATCTTCAACTTCATGAGCGGGAAACCGGCGATCTGTCCGCCTCCTTGGGCACCATTGCGCAACTCTTCGAGCGCCGCATCCAACAGATCGATGGGCAGGGTGTCTGGCGGACACTGATTCAAGACGGTGACGTTCGACGCATCGCCCGAGAGGGGCTCCATACGGATCTGCAAACGCGCAAAGAGCTGCTGACCGCCCAGTTGGCGATGACACTCGCCCCAAACCTCGACCGCTCGCTCGATGGTTTCACGGTAACTGACCTGGGGCTTGTGAAATTTGATTTTCAGGTTGAAGTCACGGAGCAGCCGGTTCTTGATGACCTCCAGATGCAGTTCCCCCATGCCGCTGATCAGTGTCTGGCCCGTCTCGCCAGAGGTGATTTGCACCGTGGGATCCTGACGTTTCAGCATCTCCAGCGTCGCCGTCAGCTTGTCGCGTTCGGTGACACTCTCCGGTTCGATCGCCATCGAGATCACCGTTTCAGGAAAGGTGATCGTTTCCAGCAACACAGAGTCGCGTGGAGCGCACACCGTATCACCAGTCACCGAGTTCCGCAATCCTACGATCGCGACGATGTCGCCCGCTTGCGCACGGTCGACCTGCATCTCGCGTTTCGTCGCGTGAATGCGCCATAACTGGGCGACATTTTCTTTCTTGTTCTTTCCCGGATTCAGGACTCGCGAGTTCGGTTTGAGTTCTCCCGAATAGATGCGTACCCAAGACAGGTCGCCGGTCCGCGCCGGCAGTATTTTGAAAACCAGCCCGCAGAACGGTTGCTGCACGTCGGCTTGGCGGCACAATCGAGTTTCCTTCTTGTCCGGGCAGATGCCGTGCACCGGGGGAACGTCCAAGGGACTGGGAAGGTAGTCGGCAACACCGTCGAGTACCGGTTGCACGCCGATACCATGCAGGGCCGAGCCGCAGAAGACGGGCTGGATCTGCAGGTGAATCGTCGCATCACGGATCACTCGACGGATCAAATCCGCGGGGATTGGTGCCTCCTGCAAAGCCAACTCCATCAGTTGGTCGCTATGGCCATACAGTCGTTCCAGCATCGAGTCGCGCCAAAGGCTCGCCAAATCCAAACAGTCCTCGGGGATGTCGCAGACCTCGATGGACCGGCCTTCGGATTCGGCGTTGAACACCAGCATCTTCATTTCGATCAGATCGATCACACCTCGAAAAGGTGTTTTGGTGTGGCCCGGTCCGGCTCCGATGGGAATCTGTACTGCGAGCGGTGTGCCGTGCAAACGATCCTGGATCTCCTCAAACGTTGCCTCGAAATCAGCACCTTCGCGATCCATCTTATTGATGAACGCGATCCGCGGCACCTTGTAGCGATCGGCTTGTCGCCAGACTGTCTCGCTCTGTGCTTCGACGCCCTCACGCGCACTAAACACCACGACTGCCCCGTCCAGCACTCGAAGACAACGTTCAACTTCGGCAGTGAAGTCGACATGGCCGGGCGTGTCCAGCAGATTGACGTGGACATGGTTCCAGTCGAAGGTAACGCAAGCCGAGTAGATGGTGATCCCTCGATCCTGTTCCTCGGGATCCGAATCGGTCTCGGTGGTGCCCATATCCACCATGCCCACACGATGCTTGGCACCGCTGTAAAACAGCATTCGCTCGGTGACCGTCGTCTTGCCGGCATCGATATGGGCGATGATCCCGATATTGCGTAGATTTTGGATCTGCCGATTCATAAGCGAATGATTACAAGTTTCTTTTGAGTGCGCAAAAAGAACGCCGCGATTTGGATCGCGGCGTCTACCATGCGGCGGGCTTACCAAGCAAAATGCGCAAAGGCCTTGTTCGCCTCGGCCATCCTATGCGTGTTCTCTCGACGCGTCATGGCCGAACCTTCCCGGTTGTAGGCGGCGAACAGTTCATCGGCCAGTTTCAACGCGGTCGGTCGTCCTTTCTTTTCACGAACGGCGATCAAAAGCCACCGGATCGCCAACGATTGTTGGCGATTCTTGTTGACTTGCATCGGCACCTGATAAGAAGCACCGCCGACTCGTTTCGATCGGACTTCGATATGCGGCTTGACGTTATCCAGCGCCGTGTGGAACACGTCGATCGGTTCCTGGTCCGGCAAACGCCGCTTCAGTTCGTCCAAGGCGTCGTAAAATACGCCCTGGGCGATACTTTTTTTACCGTCCCACATCAGGCAATTGATGAATTTGCTGGCCAGCAGCGAATTGTAACGCGGGTCTGGCCTGAGTTGTGTTCGACTGGAGGTGATTCGACCCATGTACGTTTACTTCCTTTTGGCGCCATAACGGCTTCGGGATTGCTTGCGCCCGTCAACTCCTAACGTATCCAGAGCGCCGCGGATCACTTGATAACGCACTCCGGGCAAATCGCGGACTCGTCCACCCCGCACCAGCACGATCGAGTGCTCCTGCAGGTTGTGTCCTTCACCCGGGATATAAACCGTAACTTCTTTCCCGTTGGACAACCGAACTCGGGTGATCTTCCGAAGCGCCGAGTTGGGCTTTTTGGGCGTCATCGTCCGCACCTGCAAACACACCCCCTGCTTTTGAGGGCATGCATCGAGCACCGGCGCTTTGGTCGCCTTCCGCTGAGCTCGACGGCGTCGACGGACTAATTGGTTAATCGTAGGCATGGTGTGCCTTTGCTGTACCTTTCTAAAAAACGCGATCGATGGATTTCTTGGCAAAGCTCTGGACTAAACAGCTCAGGATATCGGTGATCGTCGCTATGTCAACCCTCCTGCTGGTCAGAAATTCGGTCGTCACCAAAGATATCTTGGAACGAACGCACTTCCTCGGTTGCCCGCACCGCTTCCTGATCGGCTTCTGCATCGGAATCCAGTTCGTCTGCAACATCCGATTCTCCTTCGGTTGCATCCTGAAGTAGGGGGAAGCTGGTTTCCAGTGCGGACGGGGTTTCCGCCGATAGCGCGGTCAAGGCCTCCGGTCGGAATCGGACTTCGGCATCCTGGAAGGTGCGGAACCCCGTTCCGGCGGGGATCAGGTGTCCGAGGATGACGTTTTCCTTCAGGCCCACCAGATGGTCGGTCTTACCGGCCAGCGCTGCTTCCGTCAGCACCTTGGTCGTCTCTTGGAAGCTGGCGGCCGAAATGAAGCTGGAACTCTGCACCGACGCTTTGGTGATACCCAGCAACTGAGTGCTGGCCGTCGCCGCCTTGGGGCGCACGGCTTGAGCCGGTTGGCCGCCGAGCGCTTCGATCTGGCCGTTGGCTTGCTCCAGGACCTCCCTGGGCACGATGGTTCCGATTGAATAATCGGTGTCGCCCTTTTCGGTGATCTTCAGGCATTTGGCCAGATCCTGGTTGACTTTGCGGAAATCAAAGCGATCCATCACCAGTCCGGGCAAGAGATTGGTATCCCCAGCCTGCTCGACTTTCACCTTGCGCAGCATGCGAGCGACGATGATCTCGATATGCTTGTCGTTGATTTCGACACGCTGGCTCCGGTACACCTTCTGGATTTCATCGGTAAGGTACCGCTGCACCTCCTCTTCGCCGGAAACGCGTAAGATTTCGTGTGGCACCAAGGGTCCATCGACCAGGGCTTGGCCTGCGCTGACCACATCGCCCGAGTGGACCAGGAATCGTTTCCCATGCGGCACGAGGTGTTCGCATTCGATGCCCCCCTCGCTACGGACCATAATCATCCGTTTCCCGCGGCGTTTTTCCACCATGATTTCCACGAGCCCATCGACCTCGGCGATCACCGAGGGGTCTTTGGGTTTTCGAGCCTCGAAAATCTCTGTGACGCGTGGTAGCCCCCCGGTGATGTCCGTGATTCCAGATGCTTCACGAGGGGTTTTCGCCAAGACCGATCCGGCGGCGATCAACGCTCCCTCGGCGGCTTCGATGTGGGCTCGCTCGGGCAAGTAATACACGTCCATGGGCTTGCCGTCGCCATCTTCGAGCACGATCTGCGGATGCAATTCGCCCTTGTGGTCGATGATCAATCGGCGGATGTTTCCCGCGGGGTCTTTTTCCATCCGCATGGTTTCACCCTCGACGATATCCTCGAAACGCACTCGCCCGGAGACCTCGGCCAGGATCGGGATGCTGTGCGGGTCCCACTGGCAAAGGCTCTGTCCCACCTTGACTTCTTGGTTCTCCTCGACCAATAGTTCTGCGCCAGCGGGGACCTCCCATTTTTCCAGTTCGCGTCCTTTGGCATCCAAGATCGAGATTTCGCCGCTACGAGTCAGGACGATGCATCTGCCCTCCTCGTTGCGGACAAATCGCATCCGAGTGAACTTGACGATACCGCTGCGTCTGGCATGGGTCTCGCTTTCCTCGACGCTGGTATTGACCGTGCCACCGATGTGGAATGTCCGCATGGTCAACTGGGTGCCCGGCTCGCCGATACTCTGCGCGGCGATGATCCCCACGGCCATGCCTTCTTCCACCATTGTTCCACTGGACAGGTCCATGCCATAGCAACGACGGCAAACTCCCAGGGAGGCTTCACAGGTCAGCGGGCTGCGGACCTGAATCTTCTCCAGACCCAGGTCTTCGATCTTTCGAGCGATATCCACCGTGATCATCTCATTTTCACGGACGATGACTTCGTCGGTGATCGGATGGACGATATTCTGACGGCTGACGCGGCCCACGATGGCTTCGGCCAGCTTGACCTCGACCTTCTCTCCTCGGTAGATGACCCCCTTGGTAATGCCTTGCGTCGTACCGCAGTCGTCGCTGGTGACGACCACATTCTGAGCGACGTCGGCCAGTTTTCGCGTCAGGTACCCGGAATCTGCTGTCTTCAAGGCCGTATCAGCCAAGCCCTTTCGAGCTCCGTGGGTCGAGCTGAAGTATTCCAGCACGCTCAACCCTTCGCGGAAGTTTGCTTTGATGGGCGTCTCGATGATCTCCCCCGTCGGTTTGGCCATCAGCCCTCGCATGCCTGCCAACTGGCGGATTTGTTCAATACCGCCACGAGCACCGGAGTGGGCCATGAGATACACGGGATTGATATACCCGGTGCCTCCACGGTCGTCGGACTTCATGGCGTCCATCATCTCGCCGGTGATTTTCTCCCGGGCATGCGTCCAGGTATCCAGCACCTGGTTGTAACGTTCCTGTTCGGTGATCACGCCCCGATCGTATAATTTCTTGAACTTCAGCACTTGCTTTTCGGCATCGCCGATGTGTCGGACCTTGGTATCGGGAGTCACCAGGTCGTCGGTGGCGAACGACAATCCGCTCAGCGTACTCTGCTGGAACCCGACAGCATTCATGTCGTCCAACAGGGTAATCGTGGCGCGGCGGCCCAGTCGCTGGTAGCAATCGGAGATCACCGTGGCTAGTTCTCCGGAACGCAACGGGATGTTGTAGAAATCCATCCCCTTCGGCAAACTCAAGTTATAGATGACTCGTCCGACCGTCGTCTCGATCAACTCGCCCGGTCTTCCCGAATCGTCTTCCAACTTGACGCGTCGCTCAGGCGGTAACTTGACCTTGATCTTGGCATGCAATTCGATCTTCTTCAGCGAATAGGCCAGTTCGGCTTCTTCCATCGAAGCGAAAATCATGCCCTCGCCCTTCCGATTGGGCAGCATCACGGTCATGAAATAGCAGCCCATCACGATGTCTTGGGAAGGGCTCATGATCGGTTTACCATTGGCGGGCCCGAAGATGTTATTGGTGGACATCATCAGCGTGTGGGCCTCGACCTGCGCCTCGATCGACAACGGCAGGTGGACCGCCATTTGGTCGCCGTCAAAGTCGGCGTTGAATCCTCTGCAGACCAGCGGGTGCAGATGGATCGCATTGCCTTCGACCAGCACGGGCTCAAAGGCCTGGATGCCCATCCGATGCAGCGTCGGTGCTCGATTCAGCAGGACCGGATGGTTCTGGATCACCGATTCCAGGATATCCCAGACCTCCTCGTCCTTACGCTCCAGCATCTTCTTGGCACTCTTAATCGTGTCGGCATGCCCCAGTTCCTTCAACTTGCGAATGATGAAAGGCTGGAACAATTCCAGGGCGATTTTTTTCGGCAGACCGCACTGGTGCAGCTTCAGTCGCGGCCCGACAACGATGACGCTGCGCGCCGAGTAGTCGACTCGTTTTCCCAGCAGGTTCTCGCGGAACCGGCCCTGCTTGCCTTTGATCATGTCGGTCAGCGACTTCAGCGGTCGATTGCTGCTGCCCAGGACCGGCCGTTTGCAGCGATTGTTGTCGAACAGGGCGTCGACCGACTGCTGCAGCATGCGTTTTTCGTTGCGGATGATCACTTCGGGCGCGTTCAGGTCCACCAGTTTGCGCAGCCGGTTGTTGCGATTGATGATCCGGCGATACAGGTCGTTCAGATCGCTGGTGGCAAAGTTGCCGGAATCCAGCAACACCAACGGCCGCAGATCGGGCGGGATCACGGGGATGACATCCAGCACCATCCACTCGGGCTTGTTGTCGCTGTCCCGGATCGATTCGACGATCTTCAGCCGATTGATCAGGTCCTTGCGTTTTTGCTTCGAGTTCGTCTCCATCAACTCGACTCGCAGCTCGTCGGACAATTTGACCAGATCCAGGTTGGTCAGCAGTTTTCGGACCGCTTCAGCGCCCATGTCGACCTCGAAAGCGCCCTCGCCCCACTGTTCGCGAGCCGCCCGATACTCGTCTTCGGTCAGCAGTTGCTTGGCCTCAAGATCCGTCGCTCCCGGATCGATGACGACGTAATCCTGAAAGTAGACCACCTTTTCCATGCTGGTGGTCTTCATGTCCAGCAAGTTGCCCAAACGGCTGGGCATCGCTTTGAAGAACCAGATGTGGACCACGGGCGCCGCCAATTCGATGTGCCCCATGCGTTTTCGACGCACGCGGGAATGGGTGACCTTGACGCCACAGCGGTCGCAGATCATCCCCTTATACTTCATGCCTCGATACTTGCCGCAACCGCATTCCCAGTCCTTTTCGGGACCGAAAATCCGCTCGCAGAACAGCCCGTCTTTTTCTGGCCGGTAGGTGCGGTAGTTGATCGTTTCGGGTTTTTTGACTTCACCGAAAGACCAACTGCGAATGTCATGCGGTCTGGCCAGGCTGATCTTGACCGACGCGTAATCGTTAATCCGGTCATACGAGCTATCGCTGGTGGTCATATGCCTGCGCTCCTTTCAGGGGTGGATTGCAAATCGAACAGCGGTCGCCACGGTCTAGATGCGGCGTTTCTCCAACTGCATATTCAAAGCCAAGCCACGGATTTCGTTGGTCAACACATCGAAGCTGGCCGGTGTACCTGCTTCCAGCGTGTTTTCCCCCTTCACCATGGACTCGTAGATTTTCGTACGTCCTTCCACATCGTCGCTCTTGACGGTCAGTAGTTCTTGCAAGATGAATGCGGCACCGTAGGCTTCCAACGCCCAGACTTCCATCTCTCCGAAACGCTGCCCGCCGAACCGGGCCTTGCCACCCAGCGGCTGCTGTGTGATCAGAGAATAAGGGCCCGTGCTGCGAGCGTGAACTTTGTCGTCCACCAAATGGTGCAGTTTCAGCATGTAGATGAAACCCACCGTCGTCTCCTGCGAGAACGGCTCGCCGGTCCGACCATCGATCAGTTGGACTTTGCCGTGACGCGGTAGCCCCGCCTGGCCCAACGCTTCGTTGATGTCTTCTTCCGAAGCCCCATCGAAGATGGGGGTGACCGCTTGGAAACCCAACTTTGCTCCGGCCCATCCCAGGTGCGTTTCCAGAATCTGACCCACATTCATACGGCTGGGGACGCCCAGGGGATTGAGCATAATCTGCAACGGGGTTCCGTCAGGCAGGTAGGGCATGTCTTCTACAGGCAGGATCTTGGCGATGACACCCTTGTTCCCATGCCGCCCGGCCATCTTGTCGCCCACCGAGACCACACCTTTGGTCGCGACGTAAAACTTGACCATCATCAGGACGCCGCTTCGTAGTTCGTCTCCACGCTTCA
>REEF01000567.1 GCA_007695205.1 Planctomycetaceae bacterium | reverse complement strand
CGGCAAAGCGGGTGTGCATGTGGTTCGTCGTTGCCCGAAAACGACTCCCGACCCCTTTGCCCTCCCATGCAACGCCACCAACGTTGACAAAAGGTTCGTGGTGGCGTTTATCCGGGCATGGATGAGCCTATGGTAACCGATCGGAGCCCTTGCGACCAGCGAGCCACGGCGATCGGGATGGCCAGTCATGACGACAAGTCGCCTGGGCTTGGGATTCGAGGATTCGTATCCTTGCGGTCATCATCGATCAGCCGATAAAGTAAACAGGCCCAACCCCGAGAGTGAATCTGTCCAGCAACGAAGGAGCCGAGGTGACGTTTCGCGAGAGAGAAGCTTTCCTGGATGTACCGTTCGCAGCGAGCTTTGTCCATCGCCTGCGGTTTACGAACGACGTGTTCGGCGCCGATCAAGAGGTGCTGGCCCAATTGCTTGAACCATCGGTCGACCAACCCGCCCGAGTTCAGTTCTGGGTCGACGCCAATGTAGCGGAAACGCAAGCAGATCTTTTGGAGCGAATCGTTGCATTTTCAAAGAATCACTCCGATCGCTTCCTTTTGGAGTATCCAGTCCAGTTAGTTCCGGGTGGCGAGGCCATCAAGAACGATTGGCAGCACATCATGCGGATGCTGGAGGCCATGAATGCCGCGGACTTGGACCGCCGCAGCTATGTGGTCGCCTTGGGAGGTGGTGCGGTGCTGGACGCCGTCGGCTTCGCTGCTTCGATCGCTCATCGAGGAATCCGGCTGGTGCGGCTGCCCAGCTCCACCTTGGGGCAAGGCGATTCGGGTGTCGGGGTGAAGAACGGTGTGAATCTTTTTGGCAAGAAGAACTGGTTGGGCGCTTTCGCGACCCCATGGGGCGTGATCAATGACGCCAGCATGTTGTCTTCGCTGAGCGATCGGGACTTCATCTGCGGGTTTTCCGAGTCGGTCAAAGTCGCGATGTTGAAGGACCGGGCGATGTTCGAGGAACTCTGTCGAGTTGCCGGGCGGATCCGACAGCGTGATATGGAGGCGGCCTGGCCGATGTTGTACGATTCGGCCCGTCTGCATTTGGACCACATCACTCGCGGAGGCGACCCGTTCGAGACTCAGATGGCCCGGCCCTTGGACTTTGGGCATTGGTCGGCCCATCGGTTGGAATCGATGACTGGCTATCGGTTGCGGCACGGCGAAGCGGTGGCGATGGGCGTGGCGATCGACACGGTCTATTCTTCGTTGGTTCTGGGCTTACCACCGTCCGATGCCGATCGGGTGCTCGGCTGCTTGCGCGATCTCGGTTTGCCGCTCAGCGACCCGGCACTCGAAGCGACGGACGATCTGTTTCGCGGTTTGGAGGAATTTCGCCAGCATCTGGGCGGCCAGTTCACCTTGACCATGGTCGACGCCATCGGTCACAGCGTCGATGTCCACGAGATCGACCGCCCGCGAATGCAGCAAGCGATCCAACGCGTTCGAACCGGCAAATGAATTCCTGCCGTGTTCAGCCCGCGCGAAGGCGTTGACGATAGTACTTCAGACCGGGCACGAAGAAGCTCGTGGCGGCGACCACGCCGAAGATCAGGTGGGCCACGGCCGGCAGCAGCGCCATCAGGAAGGCGGTGGCGAATAGTGCGGCGGCTTGAACGTAAAACGCACCCGCCAGGATGCCCGCTTTGATCAAAAAGACCATCCCGGTGACTAAGGCGACGACGGGTGACAGAGTCAGCACGGGAATTCCCAGCAACATCTCGATAAAGAATAACAGGCCGATCGCCACCATGCTGGATCCCCAAACATGAGCGATCTGACGCTCGACAAATGTCACCGGTCCAACGCGTCGACGCAAGGCCCAGAAGACGCCGGCCCAAGTCCCCAGCCCGGCGGTCCACAGCATGATGTAAACCCATCGATCGTCGTAGCCCAACAGGTGCAGGGCGTTGGTCAAGACGCAGGCGATCAGCAGAACCAGGCTATGCCACATCCACAGCACCCCCCAGTTTTCCAGGACGGGAGCATGATGCGTATCGCGGAACACCTGCGTCAGCAGATGCAGGAACTGGCCGCCGCGAGCCGCGATGGGCTCGCCCTTCAAATACGCTTCGAGATCGTTCGCCAGATCGGCTGCGGTGGCATATCGCAGATCCGCTGGCTTTTGCAGGCATCGCAAGGCGATCATTTCCAAATCCCGATCGGCTTGGGGATTCAGCATTCGCGGCGGAACGGGGTCCTGTTCCAGCACCATCAGCAGCGTATCGACGGTCGATGCGGCTTGGAACGGAGGCCGTCCAGTCAGCATGTGATACAGGATCGCGCCCAGACTGTACACATCGCTGGCGGGTCCGACCTGGCCGCGATCGCCCGCCGCCTGCTCGGGCGCCATGTAAGCGGGTGTGCCAAGAATGTCACCGGTCTGGGTGATCACGGACCCGTGGCTGGTGCGTTTGGCCAGTCCGAAATCTGTGACCAGCGGCTGACCGTGCTGGTCGACCAAGATGTTCGACGGCTTCAGATCGCGATGCAGGATCCCGTGTTGGTGAGCGAAATCGATACCTCGAGCCACGGCAGCCAGGATGCGAGCCGCCTTGCGAGGCGGCAATGGCTGGGAAGCCAAAAGACTGGACAACGTTCGGCCTCGAATGTACTTCATGCTGAAGTACGGGCCCGCCCGCGACTCGCCCACCTCATATACCGGGACGATATGCGGGTGTTCCAGCCGAGCCGTCGCTTCGGCTTCGACGCGGAACCGCTGACGATCCACCCCGCTGGCCAGTGGGCCGCGAAGGATCATCTTCACGGCAACTTCACGGTCCAAACCGACCTGCCGAGCCCGGTAGACGATCCCCATGCCGCCGCGGCCGATCTCCTCCAGCAACTCGTATCCGGCGAACCGGCAGGGAAGTGTGACCACGGCTTCGGGCCATTCGGACAGCTCCGCCTGGCTGACGTGGGATTGGCTGCCCGCCGCATCGGCCACCATCACAGCTCCCCAGAGCCGTCGTAATTCGGCCGAGTGTTCCGGGTACTGATTGCAGACTCGTTCCAAATCGACCTCTTCCCCACGCAAAACGGCATCGGTCATATCAGCCAGCAACAAGGCCAAGAATTGATCGTCGACCGTTCCGGTGGAGAAAGAATCGTTCCGTATCATGATATATCTATCGTTGGGTTCACTCGCGCGTTTCGCCCAAGAGCGTCCGCAGACGACGGATGGCTCGCAGGTAACGCATGCTTGCGGCTGGTTCGGTCAGCCCCAAAGCCTGGGAGACTTCCTGGTTGGTCAACTGTTCGTAGTGTCGCATGACAATGATCTCGTGATCCGAATCGGAAAGACGCGTGATCGCTCGTTCAACCTGCCGAGCCATTTCGCGACGCGTGGCAGCAGCGGCGGGGGTCAGTTCCGGGTCATACAGCCGTTCGGCCAGGATCATGCTCGAATGGTCATCGCCCTGGGGCGCCATGGCCTGCTCGCGATCCACGCTCCGTTTGGCCGACGCCCGATGGCGACGATGAGCGTCGATGATCCGGTCACGGGTGATTTGGCGGATCCAAAGATGAAAGGACATGCCAGGATTTTTCAGATAATCCTGTAACCGCCGATTGGCCTCGACCAAAACATCCTGGACCACATCGCTGACGTCTACTCGCCGCTGAATCTTTCGATCCAACCGCATCCGCACCATGCGATGAACGGCCGCCCGATGGTGATCCAGCAGACGGTTCACCGCCCGAGGGTCACCGACCTTAACGTCTGACAACAACTGTTCGGTTTTTTCCGGTTCCGGCCACATAGCGTCCTCTACACTCCTCCCCTTATATTTAAGCATCGAGACGCGGAATCGACAGGTCGCATCGGCTGAAATTGTGGCAGGTTTCTGTTAGAAATAGGGGGAAGACCAGAATCCAACGGACGCTGGACTTCGTCTAATACCAACGAGAAGAGGCATCGTGTGTCGGAATCAGCACGAAGAACGTCGACTGACGATCGGTCGTCCTGCGACCAGATGCTGGAAGAGGCGTTTTCGTGTTATCAGCCAGAATTACTGGGAATGCTGTACCACTTTATTGGTAACTTTGAGGATGCTCGGGATGCCTTGCAGGAGACCTTTATTAAGTGCTGGAAACACCGCGATCAGGTGGTAGAAATTAGCAATTTGAAGGCTTGGATTTTTCGAATCGCCTTGAACACGGGTCGCGACATGCGTCAGACGGCGTGGCGACGACGAAAGCGACCACTGCCCGAGGACCCAGGGACGCTCGCCACGGGAGGGGAAGGACCGGAACACGAAGTGGAACATCGCGAACAACTGTCACTGATCCGCCAGGCGGTCAGCCGCTTGCGGACGGAGGAACAAGAGGTCTTTCTGCTCAGACAGAACGCTCAATTGACCTACGAACAGATCGCCGACACCGTGGGGATCCCCACGGGGACGGTGAAGACTCGGATGCGTCTGGCGCTGATCCATTTGCGCGAAGCGTTGGCACAAACCGAGTAACGAGGGAAGGGGGAAACCATCATGGATCATCCTGAAAACTTGGAGCAACAGTTATGGGAACTGGTGTACGAACTGTTGCCGGACGATCAGGCTCAGGAGGTTTGCGAAAAGATCGGGGCCGATCCCGATGTGGCTCGACGGTATGCTGAGGTCAAATTGTGTTCCGAGTTGGTGGCCGAGGCCTCGCGATTGCAGACGTCACCCGTCCCCTTACCCATCCCGAAGCTGTCCAACGACCTGTCCAACGATCAAAACGGTACGCCCACCGCTTTGGAGCCGGGTGCTCCTCAGAAGCAACGGCCCGGAACCCCGGACGATTTGAAGGAAGGCGCTATCGTGGCGGCGACGACGGCCGCCTTGGCGAAGCCCTGGTTGGCCACTGCCCTGCGTTTCAGTGCCTCGTTGGCTGCCGTGTTATTGGTCGGATTCGTGGGCTTTGCTTACCTTAAGCCTCAATCGCCGTTGCGGCCCGCCGAGTTTCAGGTGGAGCGGAAGCAGTGGAGCGAGCAACCCGTCCGCACCCTATTGCTAGCGCCCAGCCGACTGCAATCCCAACCGTCCAACTACTTGACGGTCATGACGCGATCGTTGGCGGATCGTGCGCGTTCAACACCGATCGCCTACCGGTTGTACGGCGAAGATGACCGCGTGTTGGTCGACGCCCAGGCACAGACGGATGCCGCTGGGATCCTACAGATTGAAACGCCCGCGGAATTGGGCGATCGGTACATCCGCTTGGAGGTCCAGCCGATGGGCGATGGCGTCGCTGCCCCGCTCTCGCACACGTTTCGTGTCGAACCGTCCAAATGGATCACTCATTTGTGGTTAGATGAACCGATCGTCCGGCCCGGCCAGTCGTTGCGGTACCGCACGGTCTCGTTGACCAGTTTTGATTTGCAGAGCGATCAAGAGATCGAGGTGCAGGTGCAGCTCGTCGATGCGGTGGGACAAGTGTTGGAAGAAATGTCCAGCCGGGCCTGGACGGAAAACGGGGTTCGGTACGGTCGGATGACGATCCCCGTGGATGCGTCGCCTGGAGCGTATCGCGTGGTCGCCCGCAGCCCGCAGGATCACTTTGACGCGGTGTCTCGCGCGGTGCTGGTCCAAGCTGGTCAGCATCTCGGGACTCGGGATGCGTCTGAGTCCAGCGAAACGGCCAGCATTCCACCGGACGGGCTGACGATCGATTTTTTTCCGGAATCGGGCGACTTGGTGGCCGGGGTCAGCAATCGCGTATACTTCCACGCCAGTGACGACCAAGGTCAGCCTGTTTCTATCCAAGGTCGGATTGTCGATCAAGACAACCGATGGCAGACGGACGTACAAACCGAACTGGAAGGGCGTGGGCTGTTCGTTGTCACGCCAGAACCCGACCGACGTTATCGGCTGGAAATCGAGTCGCCTCGTTCTACGACCACGTCGTTTTGGTTGCCGTCTGCTGATCCGGAGCGATGGTTAGTCTTGGATGGTGGACCGGGAGTATTCAAGCCCGGCAGTGATCTGGTTCTGGATGTGCGCTCGACCGATTGCTCGCGGCCGTTAGCCATCATGGCGACATGCCGCGGTGCTGTGGTCGGCCAACAGATCGTGACAAGCGACCATTTCCTGAAACGCGAAACGGAGCCCAACTGCGGGTACTGCCAGGTTCGCCTACCGATCGCCGAGCGGGCCGAGGGGGTGATCCGGGTCACTGCGTACGATCTGAGTACCCAACCGGCTCGACCGGTCGCCCAGCGTCTGGTCTATCGCCGACCGCACCGCAAGCTGCAAGTGCAAGTCAACGCACTACGATCCCATTATGCACCGGGCGATGAGGTCCAGTTGCAATTGAAGGTGCGGGATGAATCGGGGCAGGACCAGCCCGCGGTGTTGGGGGTCGCGGTGATGGACGACCTGCTGCCCTCGCCGCTGCCCAA
Source organism: Planctomycetaceae bacterium (assembly GCA_007695205.1). Classification (GTDB taxonomy): domain Bacteria; phylum Planctomycetota; class Planctomycetia; order Pirellulales; family Pirellulaceae; genus SKKK01. Next base: position 4,552 of record REEF01000567.1, on the reverse strand, counting down.
GCATACGTTTAGTTTAACCCAACGCATCTGGTTGACATCGCAGGTCGACGATCCTCGAACTCTGGAAGCTGCTGATCTGGATCCGGATGCTCGACGACCCGAAACCAGCCGCTTGTTGGACCTTTTGCTGGGCACACAACGGTCGGGACGATGGGGGGCGTCGACCGACGGGTTGCTGGCTGCCGAGATCCATCGAAGCGAGCCGGCCGCCGCGATGGAATTCAGGATGGGAACCGTAGCGTTGGCAGAATCCGTCGTGCCGAAAATCGTGGCGGACAATTCAAGCCGCGTCCGCATGCTGGCCGATAGAACGCTGGCCGATCTCAGGACGGCTCGCGAATCCGACTTGCGCCGCATGGGGCTGCTTGCCCTGTTGGGCGGGCTGTTGGTGACCGTGGCAACATTGATGCTCGGTTTGGTGCGCGGCTCCGCAGATCCTTACCGCTGGGCGCCGAATCTGGCCGTGGCCTGCTTGGGAATGATCATGGGAATCTTCTGGGTCTCGGCAAGCATCGATTCGCAGGGACAGTTGTCTTGGTCCAGACGATCGATGCATGAACGAGCCGATTTTCAGGTAGCCGAAGCTGTGCCGCGATCGACGGTGCCGGAAAGCCCAGCGACAGCCTTCGAGGCGCCCGATGCGGAACCGGCCACCGAGGCGGCTCCAAGATTAACGGAACAGACTGAGCAGGCAGTGACCGCCTACGACTCGATCAGCGAAGAGGCCCTGGGAATGGCCGCAGCAGACGAAATCGGCGCGGACGACTTCTCGGCTCCAGCTCCCGACGCAGCCCCGTTAGCAGCAGCTCGGCAACCGTCGGCAGGCATGGGGATGGGCGGCAGGGGGATAAGCGGCATGGGAATGGCCGGCCCGCGGGAACCGGCAGCACCGATGGATATGGAATCGCCAGGGATCATGGCGCGGTCTCGACCACTGCGGTCCGCTGAAGCGGTGGACGAACCGGCGCGGCTCGAAGGTCGTCGGTTGTCAGACGCACCGTCTGCGTCGCTGATCGCTCCGGCACCAGCCGACGATCGAGACGCCGAAGATCGAACCGACGCGGACACCGCGACCGACGATGGCGTCCGTTACTGGAATCCCATCGCGGTCGCCGATAAACAAGGCCAGTATCGGCTGAGCCTCTCGCTGCCTCGACAACACGCCACGTACCGGTTGCGAATCGACGCGCATCACGCGGGCCGGATCGGTTCACAGCAGGCGGAAATTGTCATCGGAAAGGCAACTCCATGACGAACGATCTGCCGTTTCATTCACCCCATCGAAGTTGGCGGCAGAAGTTTGCCGATGCCTTTCGCGGCGTTTGGATGGGCATTCACGACCAATCCAGCTTCCGAGTACATTTTGCCGCTGCGACGATCGTGTTGGTCGCTGGTGTAATGCTGGGTCTAAACCGCCTCGAATGGAGTTTGTTGGTGTTGGCGATCGGCGGTGTGCTGGCGGCGGAGATGTTCAATACGGCCTTGGAACATCTGGCGAAAGCTGTCGACCGGACGCATAATCCCCATGTCGGTAACGCATTGGATATCGGTAGCGCCGCGGTACTGATCGCCGCCCTGACTTCCGTCGTCTTGGGTGCGATCGTTCTGGGATTCCGACTGTGGGTCGTCGCGCAATCATGGGGTCTTTAGCCTGTGCCTTCATTCTATTAGAAACGAATACCCGGAGCGGATCCCGATTCAGTCCCACCACCAGGCGTTGGCTGGCAGATCGTCGGGCCGCGCACCCTGGTGTTCCGCCGCCAAGACCCCATAATCGTCGATCCGGATCGCCTCCTGGACCACCAGCGGCGCCGTATTCACGGAAACACCACCGCTGACGCCCGCCAGGATGGCACCTTGTCGATCGGCTCGATAGTTGGCCACCGTCTGGACGGTCTGGGGAGCGGCATCCAAACCCACGTGAAAACGGTCCGGTTGACCGAAGTGCAGGAAGTGCCAGCCGACCTGGTCGGGCAGATCCTGGGCGACGATCAATCCGGCGGCTAAGGCCAGATCGAAGACATTCTGCAAATCGGCATAGATCGGATACTTGGCGGCCAACGCTTCGAAATGCTTGGTGAAATCGTGAGCGAACTGCGAGTTCAATTCGTCGGCCTGCCCCGTGTGAATCCGTTGCCCCAGCTCGTCCAGCATCTCGTTTTCGCTCAGCACCTTGACGCCCTGGCCTCGGATTTCAAACGCATCCCGCGACGGCGTCGCGTGCAACGCATCGTGACCCAGCGTGAACCACCAACGTAACACGCTCATCGGTCGAGCTTCGCCCATGGGCACGGAATCCAGGTAACTGGTCAGGCCCAACACGCCATCTTCCAGCCCCATGCCGACCAGCTTCATGCGATAGTCGGCCTCGACAATCACCCGCGACACCCGCGTTCGCGGATCGATCCCCTGTACTTCGATGTCCTGCAAACCCAGCGTGTCTCGCAATCCGTCCACCCAAGACTTCGCCTGACCGGCCTTCAGCGGCGTTCGCGTGGTCTCGTCCAAATAGGCGCGAGCCGCCGCCAGATTCGGTTGCCGAGGCGTGATGGAACAGGTGAACTGACCACCCGCCCCGATCGCGTTGCGCAACACGACGACAAAATCGTCCAGTTGCAGGATCGGCCGGCCGGTTGCCGCGCTGACATAACGTCCCTCGGCGTCCAGCTTCCAATCGCCCGCGGGACCCGCCAGCACAATATCCCCCGTCTCGGGATACACAAGAATGAAACGTACCCGTTCCATCCCCGCCAACAGACGCATCTCCTCGGTCGGTCCCAGCCGTTGAGCCCAACGAAGCTGGAGCTGCTTTTCCAGTCGAGTCAAAGAGACCTTCCTCAACGGACTAGCCCGGCGGACATCCTGGTTGGCCGACGCGGAAAACGATCGCTGACGAAGCTGCGACAACGCGGCCGTATCCCGGACCGCCAAGCGTTGCATCATCCCGCCCGCATCCACATAAACGCCCCCAGGAAACGAATCGATCGCACCGGGGCCGCCAATCGCTTCCCAACTCTCCGGCGACAGCGTCGTCGTGATCAGATTGATCAGGCTATCGAAATCGGCCATCGCAGCGCCGCCCGCCGCGCCACCACTGCCGCTGGAGTATCCCGCCGCCGTATCCAAAACGCTGGTCCGCAAGCGATCGTCCGCCACCCGGCTGGCCGTATCCAAGCCGGCTCGGCGCATCCCCACGCGAACCTGAGCCTCCGCGATCCCCGCCAACGCCCGATCTCGAACCCCAGGATCGGCGATCTGGTTTGCTAAGTCCAACGCAGGAGCGAATTCGCCCGCCTGCAGATGGTTGGCGATGCGACCGTCCACGGCTTGTGGACCTTGAGCCCACAAACTGGATGTACCGCATTCACAAACAATAACTATCGCAACGGCGGCCGGCACGATCATGCGAAATGGGCACGATGCGGCAAATCGAGAAAGCGATTCTTTCATCATCTTTGGGGATTCCATGCAGCGGGGGCCACTTCTGTCGAAAGTACAACTTGGTTCAGCATGACACAACATAAACCGGCTCGTCAAGCGTTTTTCCTTCCAGCAGGTTTTACAGGCTGCCGATCTGATCTTGCCGGGGTTTGTTTTGGTTGGTAGTATCCGGCCGCTCGAAAACCGTCTTAATGCTAGGGGCATTCCAGGATGGCGAGTGACATCTTCGCCGAAGTCCGCATAACTCGACGCTCGCCGCGACCGTGGTATCCGATCGGTCTGGTTCTGTGCTGCGCGCTGTTTGGCGGCTGGGGATGCAACCAGAGTCCCTACCTTGCTCCGCAACCAGCGGCTGCCGTGTGGCCGGCGGGCACCTCGGTGCAACCCGAGCAGGCTCAGTCGTTGGATTTGAATCGTCGCACGAGCGAACTGGACGCGAACAACCGCGACCTTCACGCCCAACTAGCTCAATCACGCCAGCAGGTGGGGCTCTTGCGCGACCAGGTGCAGTTGCTGCAGAAACAGCTCAGCGAATCGGGCGATCGGCTGCAGGATCTGCAGGTCGCGAAAGAGCAGGCCGAAAAGGATCTGCGAACGCTGCAAGCCTCGACGACTCGACGTGGCAGCGCGATCATCACGGCCAACAACAGCTTACGGCAGCAAGTTCGCTTGATCGAGATCGAGGGCTTGGTCTCGCGCATGGACGGCGACGTGGTCCGGATCGAATTACCCGCAGATCAACTGTTTTCGCCGGGAACCGCCCAAATGGTTGGCTCGGCTTTTCCGATCCTGGACCGGATCGCTGCAGAAGTCGCACAGAACTACCCGCGACAAGTGATCGGAATCGAAGGCCATACGGACAGCACGCCGCTGTACGGTGGCGTCAGCAGCCATCATCTGGCCAACTCGCAAGCCGTCGCCGTCTTCGACCAACTGACTCGACGCAACCGGCTGCCCATCCGCCAGTTCTACATCAGCGCCCAGGGCCCGAACCAGCCATTGGCGACCAACAGCACCCAAGTCGGACAAGCAAAAAACCGCCGCATCGAACTGGTGATCCACCCCCACACCTACGAAGGCTAACCCGTAGCTGAACTCGCCAGAGTTCGGG
>REEF01000596.1 GCA_007695205.1 Planctomycetaceae bacterium | reverse complement strand
TCAGATGCGAGCCAGCATTGAAGCGGTCAAGCCGGGAATGCCGGTCTTCGAGGTTTCTGCGAAAACCGGTTGGGGCATGGACGCGTGGGTCGAGTACCTGGTCGAGCGGATCGAGGAAAAAAAAAGCGAAAAGCCCGGAGCGTTTTAAGGAAGACACCCCGGCTCGGGCGGACTAGGCGGACGTCCGCCCCGAGCCACTGGGGCATCCTTCTGGCTCACGTCAGAGCCGAAGTGATTGCGTCTCAGCTATTCGGAGCATGAACGCCCTGGTACATATCCTGCGACATCGACGGCGGATACGCATGCATCCCATGCTCGGTGATATCCAAGCCCGCTCGCTCCTCATCCGGACCGACTCGCAGCATGCCCACAGCTCGCAGCACGGCGAACAGGACAAACATCGTCCCAAACGCCCAGGCACAAATCACCGCAGTCGAGAATGCTTGCACACCGATGTAGCCAGCTCGCGTCAGGCCGTCGGGAATGTCGGTTCCCAAAATACCGGTCGCCAAACCACCCCAAACACCGCACAGTCCATGGACCGGCCAAGCACCGACCGGATCATCGATGCGCAGCCGATCCAAAGCCAGCACCCCTAGAACGACCAGCACGCCCGCGACGGCTCCGATCAACAGAGCACTGACCTGCGTCACTTGATCGCAGTTTGCGGTGATTCCCACCAGACCAGCCAACGCTCCGTTCAAAGCCATGGTCACATCCGGCTTTTTGAACAAGACCCAGGCGGTGATCATCGCCAGAACGGCTCCCGCTGCGGCCGAAAGCGTGGTCGTCAGGGCAATGTAGGTCGTCGCTTCCGCATCGGCAGCACCAAAATACGTCAACTGGCTGCCCGGGTTGAAACCATACCATCCGATCCACAGGATGAAGACGCCCAGTGCCGCGAACGCGATATTATGGCCGGGGATGGGAACCGATTTTCCGCCGACGAATCGACCGATGCGCGGTCCTAAAACAATGGCTCCGGCCAGTCCTGCGAAACCCCCGACCGCATGAACGACCACCGAACCCGCAAAGTCCTGGAATCCCATCGCATCTAAGGCACCTCCACCCCATTTCCACATGCCGCTGATGGGATAAATCAACGAGGTCAAGAAGGCGCTATAGATCAGGTACGCCGCGAACTTCATTCGACCGGCCACCGCCCCGGAGACGATCGTCGCAGCCGTCGCCGCAAACGCCACTTGGAACATGAAATCGGCCGCGTTGCTGAACCCGGCCTCCAGATTCGGTTCGTCCGTATCGCGTTCCACAAACGAGCCCGCAAAACCAAACCACTTGCCCTCGTAATCGTCACCGGGATACATCAAGCCGAACCCGATCAGCAGAAACAGAATCGCGCCTACCGAAAGATCCATCACGTTTTTGAACAAGATGTTGATCGTGTTCTTCGCTGCATTCAGACCGATCTCCAGCATGGCGAAACCCGCCTGCATGAAAAGCACCAGCACGGCACAGATCAGCATGATCAAGCTGTTGATCGTGTACGCCGTGTTATCCTCCAGACTGAGCCCATCGCCGTCGTCCTCGGTCGAGGCGATGTCACTCGCGCCCGACGCATCCGCCGCCACGGCTTCTGCCGTTTCGTCGGCATGCGCGACGGACGCGAGTGACCAACTCACCCCACACAACCCAACAAGGAGAATCACTTGGCTCCATTTCAGTGCAGTTGAAAGCATGTTTTCTTTTCCAGAAGGATGTTTTGAACTTAACCTCGTTACGTACCCTTGACGTATTCTTGCGTGCCTTGACCGTACTCGACTTGGGATATCGTCCCAATCCTCCCGCCTGGGGGAACCAGCCGAGACGTTAGGCCAGCATTCGTCAACCGGTTTTTGCAGGGAAGCAATGGTTGTGCCAAAAGGAAAAGTTGGTGCCCTGTAAGCGGATGGGTTCGTGCGAAAGATGTTTCACAGAAGGGAGTTACGGAAAATCTGGTGCACTGCGGTACGACGGGAACGTTTCGGGTGAAGTGGGATCTGCCCACTTGATAAGCACATCCTGCACAATGACGGGCATTTGTCGGGTTGCGACGCGACCAAGAAATAGAAAAAGGGGCTGCCGCTTCCGGCAGCCCCCTAGGGCGTCACGCTTTGGGGGAGGCGTGGCGGTTAATAGATCAGCACCATGTCGATCCCGAAAATCGTCTGGTCGACGCCGGCGCCGGGTGCCCATTCCTGCTTGACCTCGGGTCGGAAGACCAGATTCGGGTGCGGACGGTAGTTCACGCCGAATGTCGCTCCGTTATACGACGTGCCTTCCTCTTTCCACCACTCGACTCGAGTCCCGACGGACCAGCAATCATTCAACGTGTAGAACAAGTACTGGTTGATCCCGAACGTATCGTATACCGTGTTGCCACCGGCGTCTCTGGCATCCAACCAGTCGCTTTGGAACACGTAATTCAGACGCTCGGTGATCGCCACATCGAACACCAAGCTCTGCATGTAGCTGTCATCGCCGTCGGCAAGCGCACCAAAATTTCCGTAGGTGCTCATGTAGGTGAACTCGACGGCATCGGTCAAGGCATACGAGAATCCACCCAACCAGTTGCTACCTCGCCCGAAACGGTCGAAGCCCGTGTCCCAACCCAGCGTCCAACCAGCGAACAGGGTCAGTCGGTCTGTCCACTCGTAGGTCGCCAGCAAACCGGTGTGGGTGAACGGCTCGCTGTTGTTCATCGTGAACGCATGGCTGTAGAAGAAGTTATCGGGAGCCGGAACGACTTCATAGCCGATGGTGGTGTAGAAGTGGCCCGCGATGATCGACAGGTCGCCGTATGCCAATTCCAAGTAGGCCTGGGGCAAAGCCCATCCGTACTCGCCGTGTTGGAAGCTGTTGCGGTAGTCCCAACGCCCGAAGTTGTTGCCGAATGCCTGGGTATTTAGAGCGTCAATACCGTACATCACGTCAAAGCGGAATCCCCAATCCCATCCGCAACTGCCATCCGCTTCGCGTTCAACGTAGAACCATTGCTGGTGCAGGTTGAACTTGTCCGGGTTCTGATTAAATCCATCCCTCACACTGGCGCGACTATGGTAGCCGAACTGGGTCCAGCCACCGATCTTGATGCCCATGCTGTCGGTGGGGTACAGCTCGAACGGCGCGGTACCGCACGTTCCGCCGATCTTGCCACCCTTGTATCCCAAGTCGTCGTCTTTTTGCCAAGAGTCCCCGTACATGGCCGAGCTGACGGGCACAGCCAGATCGCTGGGCGATGCCTGGCTGATGGGGGGTTGAACCTCTTGGATCTGATGTACTACCCCTTGAGCCGCAGCTTGACTCGCCGCGAGGGAACCGGTCGCCGCAAGGGCGATCAACAAGCGTCTAATCTTCATCCTCGTTACTCCCCAATCCATAGAAATTTCGCGTCTGAAGGGCCATCTGGGCATTCGCATCGACCGGAAACCACGGTGCGAAAACAGGCGGCATCCATGTTCCTGGCAGTCGAAGACAGCCCACCCTGCAGAGGCAGAAGGAATCTCCTCTCCCGTCACCTTTATCGGAGTTTGCGAGAATCCGTATTGAAGAGGAACCGCAGTCGAAAGAGCGAAAGATAGAGATCTTCGCTCGATAACGTTAAGATGTTGCAGTTGTATGGGCTGTACGATGTTTGCGACCGTTCGATCTGGCGTGTTCCGATCAACCGCCATCCAAGAGGGCATCCACGAAACGACCGCCTTCGAACAGGGCCAGGTCTTCGGCCTTTTCGCCCAGCCCCACATACTTGACCGGCAGGTGAAACTGCTGGCGGATGGGGATCACCACGCCGCCCTTGGCCGTCCCGTCCAGCTTGGCCAGGATGATGCCGGTACAACCCGCAGCTTCGGAAAATCCTTTCGCCTGGCTGATGCCGTTCTGACCTGCGGTCGCGTCCAGGACCAGCAGCACTTCGTGCGGCGCTTCGGGCACCTGCTTGGTGATCACGCGGCGGATCTTGGCCAACTGGTTCATCAAATTGGCCTGGGTCTGCAGCCGGCCTGCCGTATCGATAATGCAGATTTCCGCGTCCGTTTCCAATGCCTGACCAACCGCGCGATGCGCTACGCTGGCCGGATCACTCCCGGACGGTCCGGTGACGATCGATACACCGATCCGCTGAGCCCAGATCGTGAGCTGTTCGACTGCCGCCGCACGGAACGTGTCGGCGGCTGCCAGGACGACCCCCTTACCTTGCGATTTCAAGAAATGGGCCAGCTTGGCGATCGAGGTGGTTTTGCCGCTACCGTTGACTCCGACGACCATGATGATGGTCGGGCCGCTGGCGGCGAGGTTCAACGGCGCTTCGTCCTGCGCCATCAATTGCTTCAATTGAACCTTGACCGAATGCAAGACATCGTCCATCCGGACCACACGGCCGCGAAATTCGGTGCGTACCTGGTCGCGGATCTGCCCGGCGGGTCCGGTGCCCATGTCGGTGCGTACAAGGATGGCGAACAGTTCGTCCACGAAATCGTCATCAACCAGTCGCCCCTCTTGCTTGAACAGGTCTCGGATATCCGTATTCAGCAACTGGGACGTACGCCGTAGGCCTTGTCGCAATCGGCCAAGCAGGCCCTTGCGCGCCTCGGCGGGTTCAGCGACGTTGGCTTGGCCCCCGTCTGCTGGGGCCTGTTGAGCTTCCGCGTCGGAAGCGTCCGCCTGGGTGGTTGCAGGGGGCACGTCCTGCGAGTCAACGTTCGGTTTACCACGCAATCGGTCAAACAGTCCCATCGTCAGGTTCCTTGTGTTGGCTTGTGGAGCACGCGGTCGAGCAATCCGTTGACGAACTTCGAAGATCGAGGCGATCCGAATCGGCGAGCCAGTTCGATCGCCTCGTTGATCGCTACCGGCCCGGGGGTCCCCGCATACAGCAATTCGTAGATTCCCATCCGCAGGACGTTGCGGTCGGTAGCAGCCAGCCGCGCGAGACTCCAATTCTGAAGCTTGTCTGCCAGGATCTGGTCGATCTCGGTACGATGATTTCGGGTGCCGTCGACCAACTGCCGGGCAAATCGCACCAGTTCGCGGTCGTGCTGCAGACGTACCTGCAGGAACCGACCGGCGGCCAGCAGATCGTGTTGCGGGTTCAGATCGTCGGCGAACAACACTTGCAGGGCGACCTGGCGGGCGCGTCGGCGGCGAGTCAGGCGAGCGGCCTGTTTGCGGCGGGGACGCCGGGACTGGGGCGACCGAGTGCCGAGTGGTTCGGGGGCGGTCGCAGACCCCCGCTCGGCTCGATCAAAAGGGCGGGGGGTTCCCGCCGGGGCAGCAGGAAGTTTCCGCAACAGGCTGGCCATCTCCAACGCAGCTTCGGCACATTCCACGCCCTTGTTTCCCACATTGCCGCCCGAGCGGTGGATGGCTTGTTCGATGCTGTTGCAGGTCAGCACTCCGAACAAAACCGGGATGCCCGTCCTGAGCGAGATCTGCCCCAAGCTTAAGCTGACCTGGCGGTTGATGTGCTGGTCGTGCGATGTCTCGCCCTTGATCACAGCGCCCAGACAGAGCACGGCGCTGTACCCGGCCGATTCGGCCAGGCGTCCGGCGACCAGCGGGATCTCCCACGCGCCGGGCACCCAAACCACGTCGATCGCATCGTCCGTCATGCCGGCGGCGGTCAGCGTGGCTACGGCACCATCCAACAGCTTGCCGGTAATCGATTCATTGTAGCGGGACACCACGATCGCCATCCGGCCCCAATCGCCGGCGGCGCGGTCCCCCTGAAAAACAGTCGGCATCCGATCCTCCTTATTTCATATTCATGCCCATTAGGAATTCGGCGTTCGATTTGGTCTTTCCCAATCGAGTCACCAGCAGCTCCATCGCGTCCGGACCGTTCATGTCGTTCAGCACTCGCCGCAAGACACACACACGGCGGTATTCTTCGGGATCCATCAGCATTTCCTCGCGTCGCGTCCCGCTACGGTTGATGTCGATGGCCGGCCAGATCCGCTTATCGACCAACCGCCGGTCCAGCACGATCTCGAGATTGCCCGTCCCCTTGAACTCTTCGAAAATCACCTCGTCCATCTTGCTGCCCGTATCGACCAACGCCGTGGCCAAGATCGTCAGCGATCCGCCTTCTTCGACTTTTCGAGCCGACCCGAAGAAGCGTTTCGGGTTCTGCAACGCGTTGGCGTCCAAGCCGCCGGACAGGATCTTCCCGGACTGCTGGCACTCGGAGTTCCAAGCTCGAGCCAATCGGGTGATCGAGTCCAGGAAGATCACCACGTCGTGACCGTATTCGACCATCCGCTTAGCCTTTTCGATCACCATTTCCGATACCTGGACGTGCCGCGAGGACGGTTCGTCGAACGTCGAGCTGATCACCTCGCAGTTCGAACCCTTGACCTCGCGTTCCATATCGGTCACTTCCTCGGGCCGTTCGTCGATCAGCAGCATAATCGCATAGGCCTCGGGAAAGTTCTTCAAGACCGCCTTGGCCATCCGCTGCATCAAGATGGTCTTGCCAGCGCGCGGCGGACTGACAATCAGGCCGCGCTGGCCGAAACCGATCGGGACCATCATGTCGACCACCCGCGTCGAGATATCGAGCGGATCGTATTCCATGATGATCCGCTGGTCCGGGTGCAGCGGGGTCAGGTCATCAAACGACACCTTGTCCGACAACGCGTTGGGGTCCTCGTAATTGATCGCCTCGACGCGCAACAGAGCGAAGTAACGCTCGTTTTCTTTGGGCGGCCGGATCTGGCCGCTGACCGTAGCGCCGGTGCGCAAGCCGAAGCGGCGGATCTGGCTGGGCGATACGTAGATGTCGTCCGGGCAAGACAGGTAGTGATAGTCGGGACTGCGGAGGAAGCCGAATCCGTCGGGCAGGATCTCCAGCGTTCCTTCCCCGTACATCAGCCCGTTCATCTTGACGCGTTCTTTCAGGATCTTGAAGATCAGATCCTGCTTTTTCATCCCGGCAACTTCGGTGACGTTTTCTTGTCGCGCTTCTTCGATCAACTCGCCCATGCTCAGCTTCTGAAGCTCGGCGATGTGCACCTCGCCCTGCTTGACCTTTTCATAGCGGTCCTGCGTGTCTCCCAGCGTCCCGCGTTCCACTTCGCCGGCGATCTCTTCCGCCAGGGAAAGAGGCTCTTCGTGGTCGTAGTCGAAAGTTCGTCTTGGTCTTGGCATGATCACTTACTCCTGATGGGATAGAATCGATCGATGCTCGGAGGGCATCGATGGAGGGTAGCGGAAATTGTTGTTTTGTTGGGCGAGTCTATTGCGGCGTCAGCAGGGGTCGGCCGTACCAGCCACCAAACAACGCCACACGGATTCCAGTTGTTCGTAGGTATGTTCCAGGGTTGACGAATTGTCGATCACGATATTCGCTCGAAGCCGCTTGGATTCGACGGAGGCTTGGGCCGCTTCACGCGCGTCGAAATCCGCTTCCGTCCAGCCTCGCTGACCGGCTCGCTGAAGACGCATCCAACGCGGTGCATCGACGAACAGGATCTTGTCGCAAAGCTGGTCCCACCCGGCTTCCAGCAACAAAGCAGCATCCAATACCAGGACGGAATTCGCATCCGTTCGAGCCATCCGGGTCATGGTGTCACGTAAACTTTGCTTGATTCGAGGGTGAGTTAGTTCTTCTAAATGGTTCAGTTCCTCCCGATGGTCGGGCAGTCCGCCAAAAACAATCGCTGCCAATCGAGCCCGGTCGACGCGGCCGTCGGCATCGAATACCCGATCGCCCCAGCGACCGCGGATGGCCCGTTCGACCTCCGGCTCCCGTAACACTCGGTGACCGATTCGATCGGCATCCAGCACCCGGGCGCCAAGTTGCTCCAGTCGTCGCGATACCAGGCTCTTGCCGCTGGCAACCCCGCCAACTACTCCCAAAACGATCATCTTTGACGCCGCCCACTCAGCTCCATGCTTCGCATTGCGCCCAATTGTCTCCTACTTTGATATCTACCTTTAACGGCACCGAAAGTTTTTCCACAGAACTCATTTCCTGACGAACCAGACGAGCCAAATGCTCGATCTGGTCCGCTGGCGCTTCGAAAATCAATTCGTCGTGTATTTGCAGCAGCATTCGGGCAGCCAACCGATCGCAGCGAATCCGGTCTTGGACCTGAATCATCGCTTTCTTGATCAAGTCGGCTGCCGAGCCCTGGATTACTGTATTTACGGCGATTCGCTCGGGTAGGTTCCTTTGTTGCGAATCTTTCAGCGAGGAGCGTTCTCGTATCCCTTGAACCGCGCGTCGACGGCCAAGTATCGTACTAACATAACCTCTGCGGCGACAATCCGCTAGGGTCCTTTCCATAAACTGGCTGACGCCCGGGTAACGATCGAAATAAGCGTCGATAAACTTCGCCGCTTCCTGCTTGTCAATGTGCAATGATTTGGCCAGGCCGAAGGCACTTTGGCCATAGATCACCCCAAAATTGACGGCTTTTGCCTTCCGTCGCATCTCGGGCGTGACCTGATCGAGGGGTATATCATGCACCTCGCTGGCTACCAATGCGTGAATGTCCTGATCTTCTTCAAAAGCCTGCCGTAACGTCGCGTCGTCGCAGACGTGGGCCAGCACACGAAGTTCGATCTGCGAGTAATCTGCCGTCATCAGCTTGTAATCTTTTTCGCCCGGGATGAATGCCGATCGGATCTCGCGGCCTTCGGTCGTTCGCACGGGGATGTTTTGCAGATTGGGCTCCTGGGAACTCAGCCGCCCAGTGGCAGCCACATCCTGCTTGAAGGAGGTGTGGACCCGCCCGGTCAACGGGTGGATCAACTGCAGCAATCCGTCGACGTACGTACTCTTCAGCCGAGCGTTCTGACGATATTCGACGATCCGCGCCGGCAACGCGTGCTGGCTGGCCAATTCCGTCAATACCTCGACATCCGTGCTCGGGCCTGTCTTCGTCTTTTTCACCACCGGCAACTGGAGATCCTCGAACAGAACTTTGGCCAACTGCAATCGCGAATCGATGTTAAAGGTCTTCCCGGCCAACTGGAAGATCTCCTGTTCCAACGCTTCCATCCGCTGGCCGAACCGTTGGCCCAGGGTCTGTAACCGGGCAGGGTCGACCATAATGCCCTCGTACTCCATTGCCATCAAGACTTCGATCAGAGGCATCTCGAGGTCGCGGAACAGGTCGACCAGTCCGTCTTCCTGCAGACGCGCATGCAACAGGGGCATCAATCGCAGGGGGATGTCAGCGTCTTCGGCCGCGTAATCACTGACCAGCGAAACGGGCACCTGATCCATGCATTTCTGGCTCTTGCCGGTGCCGATCAGCGTTTCGATCTTGATCGTGTTATGGTTCAAGTACCGTTTGGCCAAATCGTCCAGGCTGTGATTCCGCTCGCCGGGATCGATCAGATAGTCGGCGACCATCGTGTCAAAACTCAGTCCCTGCAGCCAGATACCCACCGACCGCAGCACGATCATGTCATATTTCAAGTTCTGACCGACCTTTTTGATCCGAGGATCCTCCAGGATCGGTCGCAACTGGTCGGCGACCAGTCCGGGTGGTAAGCAAGGTTCGCCGGGAGGGGTGCGGACGGGAATGTAACAGGCGACGCCCGGTTTCCAAGCGAAGCTGTACCCGACGATCTCCGCCCAGCGAGGATTGGTGGACGTGGTTTCCGTGTCCAAGGCGATCTGGTCTTGCCCAGCCAGTTGCTGGACCAACGCGGACAACTCGTCTCGCGTGGTGATGGTATGGTACCCTGCTTTCGAGATCTCGCTACGAAGCGATGGGCTCTCGGCGTTCGCTTGCCCTGCGACCATCGCAGGCCCGTCTGGAGTAGAGGAAAGCGAGTTTCCCATCGCAGCAAAGCGGTCGGCCAAGCGACGGAAGCCGAAATCGCGGCAGAGCGGGAGGATTGCGGCAGGATTAAACCGGGAAACTCGAGCCGCTTCCCAATCGATCGAAATCGGCAGATCGTCGACCAACCGCACCAAGTCGCGGCTCAACATGGCCACGTCGCGGCCCTGCATCAGGTTCTCACGCCGCCGCTTTCCGCTGATTTCATGGGCATGCAACAGCACGTTTTCCAGCGTCGAGTACTGCCCGAGCAGTTGGCTGGCGATTTTCGGGCCGATCAGCGGGATCCCGGGAACCTGGTCGGTCGGGTCGCCGACCAGGGCCTGAAAATCGACGACCTGATCGGGCCGGATGCCCCAATCCTGGACCAGCGATGCGGCATCGTACACCTGGCTCTTGCGCAGATTGAACAGACTGATCCGATCGGTGATCAACTGCCGACAATCCTTGTCGCTGGTGATCAAATGGCCTCGCCAGCCTCGCCGGTCGATCTCGCGAGCCATCGAGGCGATCAGATCGTCCGCTTCGTAGCCGGACCATTCGAGGATCGGCACTCCCATCGCCTCCAACGCCTGGTGGATCTTCGGGATCTGCGAACGCAGGTCCACCGGCATCTCGTCGCGATTGGATTTGTAGGGCTCGTACATCCGATGGCGAAACGTGTCCCCTTCCGTGTCGAAGGCACAGAACAGGTAGTCCGCCCGATGCTTTTCGATCAAATCCGCAATATCACGCAAAAACCCATGCACAGCCCCCACCGGTTGACCGTCCGGGCTAGTCATTTCAGGCAGCGCATGAAACACTTGAAATATCAGGTTGTAAGCATCCACCACACAGACCAACGGCGCGGGATCGCTTCGCATCGGGTCAACTGACGAATCTGGCTGTTCGTGAATTGCCACAGCATCGGTAGGGCTTTCCTCGGTTTGCCCACGGGTGGGATCGGCCGCGTTATCTTCCGCGACTCGGGCCGCAGATTCCAGGTCGGTATCGAAGCCGGGCAGGCGGCGTTGGTGCTTCGGCTGGGACATGATCACCAAACAAATCAGTGGAGGAAGGATAAGCACCCGGCCAGGAGTTTCTTGTCAATCAAGGTAGCCCTGCATAGGTGACGCGGGCGGGGTCGGGAGTCGTTTTCGGCTAACGATAAACCCT
>REEF01000609.1 GCA_007695205.1 Planctomycetaceae bacterium | reverse complement strand
TGCAGCACGCCCGAGCTGTCCTTCTTGGTACGTTACAAGCAGTGCTCGTGCGGCATCATGGTGACGGCCAGCCACAATCCGCCCAGCGATAATGCGGTCAAGGTTTACTGGTCCACCGGTGGCCAGATCCTGCCGCCGCACGACCAAGCGATTATCGAACGCGTGATGAACGTCCAGGAGATCCGTCGCGAGGATTTCCAGACCGCTGTCGGCGATGGCCGCGTGGTGATCTGCACCGAGGAGAGCAATGCCGCGTTCGTCCAGGCCGTGGTGGCGCTGCGCCTGCCGGGACCGCGGGATCTGAAAGTGATCTACTCGCCGCTGCACGGGGTCGGCGCGTCCGCCGTCTGCCCGGTGCTGCAGGCGGATGGGTTTACGGACGTCGAGGTGTTTGAATTGCATCGCGAGCCGAACGGTCAGTTTCCCAACGTGCCCGGTCATGTTTCGAACCCCGAGAATCCCAAGGTGTTCGAAGCGATCATCGAACGTGCCCGGGAGATCAACGCGGATCTGATCCTAGCCACCGACCCCGACGCGGACCGGATGGGCTGCGCCGCTCCGCTGACACTGGCCGCCGACGCGCCGTGGGCGACGTTGACCGGCAATCAACTGGGCTCGCTGCTGGTCGACTTTGTTCTGGAGAACATGAGTGGGTTGACGCCCGACCATTATCTGGTCAAGACGTTGGTGACGTCCGAGATGATCCGTCGTATCGGGGAATCTTACGGAGTTCGCACGTACGGCGATCTGCTGGTGGGATTCAAGTGGATCGGCGGGACGATGGACGACGTCGGCCCGGATCGGTTTGTGCTGGGGTTAGAGGAATCGCACGGTTATTTGATGGGCCAGCACGTTCGAGACAAGGACGGAGCGGTGGCGTGCATGCTGATGGCGGAACTGGCCGCCGCAGCCAAGGCGGCGGGCAAGTCGGTGCACGAGAAGCTGGACGATCTGTACTGGCAGCACGGGTACCACTCCGAAGCGCAAGTGAATCTGTTCATGGAAGGCTCGGAAGGCATGACGCGCATCAAGGCGCTGATGCAGTTGGTGCGGGAGAAGCCGCCGTCCACCCTGGCCGGGATGAAAGTCGCTGCGGTGCGAGATTACGGCAGCGGCCAGCGCCGGGTGACGGGCGGCCAGGTCGAGCCGCTGGTAGGCCCGACGGGAGACATGGTGATGCTGGACCTGGCCGAACCGGGCAACTACGTGGCCGTCCGCCCTTCGGGCACCGAGCCCAAGGTCAAGTTCTACACGTTCGCGTTTGTACCGGCCGAGCACTTGGCGGACCTGGAACAAACCAAAGTCGATGTCCAACAGCGGCTCGAGCAACTGGAGACCGAGCTGCGAGCGTTGGCCGATCAGGTGTAACCCCCCGTCGACTTGGCAAGCGGAAACGGGGCGGCGGCCCATCGTACAACGCCGCAAGGTTTTCTTGGCGCTGTCAGAAAACGTCAGATGGCAATGCCGCCCCACGGACAAGAGTCTCGCAGGCCTCGCAACTCGCTCGACATTTCGCAGCTCATCCGTGCCCCCGGGCTTTGCCATCCGTGCTACCCATTGCAAAGGGGCCTGATCCTTTGGAGGGCACGGGGTTCACGGATCGGGGCGTTGCATCGGTTCGTTCAGCGGTGCCAGGTAGGGGCGGATCGCTTCCAGCGTTCTTGGGCCGATTCCGGCGACTTGCTGCAATTGGTCGTGATCGGTGAAGGAGCCCTCCTGCTGGCGATATTCGATGATGCGTTGTGCCAAGACTTCGCCGATGTTGGGCAGCAGGGTCAGTTCGGGCCATTCGGCTGTGTTAACGTCGACCAGGAATTCGATCTCGACCGACTCGGCCTGTTCGATGTCGATCAGCCCGCCATGGTGGTAGCCGCGACTGAACAAAGACCAGAGGATCGCCGCGAGGGCCACCGTCAGGATCACCGCGATCGACGCCTGATCCAGACGGCTCAGCAACTCGCCGCTTGGAGCCGAGTTGCCGGTCGGATTTTCCTTCGCACGAACCATGGTCAACGCCCTACTGACGGAACTAAGAAATGTCGGCTATTATGATGGCTTTCACGGCAAGATGCGAGACGCAAGCGATCGTTGAGGGGACCAGTGACCAAAGAATTCCAACAGATCCAGTGGGACCAGCGATCGGAGGACGACTGCCGGCAGATCATCCGGCTGGCGGTTCGCGAGGATCTGGATCGCCAATACGATTGGACCACGGTCGCGCTGGCGAGCCCCGAATTGCAGGGGCAGGTCGCGGTGGTCGCACGACAGCCCGGGGTGATCGCTGGATTGCAAGCCGTCCCGGTGATTTTGGACGAGATGGAGATCATCGCCGATTGGGAGCCGCTGCTGACGGACGGGCAGATCATCCAGGCGAACCAAGTGCTGGCTCGATTGGGTGGTGCGGTGCGAGATCTCTTGGCGGCCGAACGTCTATTGTTGAATTTGATCGGGCGATTGTCGGGGATCGCGACGTTGACGCGCCGATACGTTTCGGCCGTTGCCGATACGAAGGCTCGGATCTACGACACACGCAAAACCACCCCCGGCTGGCGGCGTTTAGAAAAGTATGCCGTTCGCTGCGGTGGCGGATGCAATCACCGCACGGGCCTGTTCGACGCCGTCTTGATTAAAGATAACCACTTGGCCCTGTCGGGGCTGGGACCGGATGAAGCGGTACGCCGGGTGCGTGCTTTTTTGCAGCGGACGCACCCCGCAGACGAAGCGGCTCGGATGGTGATCGAAGTGGAAGTGGATACGCTGGAACAATTCGAGTCGGTGCTGCCGATCGCTCCGGATCTGGTACTGCTGGACAACATGTCGATCGATCAATTGGCCCGGGCGGTAGCGCGTCGAGACGCGATCGGGGCGGCGATCCAACTGGAAGCTTCCGGCGGTGTCCATCTGGACACCGTCGCGGCGATCGCGGCGACGGGAGTCGATCGGATCAGCGTCGGGGCTCTGACGCATTCCGCGATCTCGCTGGATATGGGACTGGACTGGCACGGAGCATGATGGCATGTCGGACACGCAAATTTTTCCTGAGGACATCGAGCAGCGATTGCGAGTTCAGTACAACGAATTGGCCGAGTTGGCCGGATCGTTGGCTCACGAAATCAAGAATCCACTGTCGGTCATCAGCATGAACATGGACTTGCTGGCCGAGGATTTTGCGAACGCCGATACCCCTCAGCAGCGGCGGGCGCTTACCAAGATCGAGACGGTACAAAAGCAGTGCGAGCGGCTGCAGAATCTGTTGCAAGACTTTTTGAAGTTTGCTCGGCTGCGCGATCTAAAACTCTTGCCCGGCAGCCTGAACGAAATCGTCGCCCGCGTCCTGGACATGTTCGAGCACCAGGCGAACAAGAACGGGATCGAGTTCATCCGGTACTTGGACCCCGCCCTGCCCAGCATCAAGCTGGACGAGCAGACCCTGCATGCCGCACTGGTCAATCTGGTGAAGAATTCGATCGAAGCCATGCCCGACGGCGGGGAATTGGTCGCTCGCACTCGATTGACTCGCAATGGTGTGGCCTTGGATCTGATCGACACCGGTTGTGGCATGGACACACAAACCGCGATCAAGATGTTCGAGGCCTTCTATTCAACCAAAAATGGCGGTTCGGGCCTCGGCCTGCCCACCGCTCGCAAGATCATCGAAGCTCATGGGGGGCTGATCAGCGTGCAGAGCGAACTGGACTGCGGCACCAAATTTACGCTCGAATTCCCTCAACCGGCCCGGATCACCTGATCGACCTGCGATGGGAAATCGGCACACTCATGCGCCGTGCCCCAATCGCAACCTAGACTTGGTTGTCTCGATCGTTCGTCGATGGGAAAACCTTAAGTCTTGCCCCCAGGTCCGGCCATGAACTGCCAAGAACTCGCTCACCGAATCGAACGCCTTCAGCCTCAAGCGGCCTTGCGTGACGTCGCCCGATTGTGCTTGCTGTTGGCCAACAGCATTCAAGACATCGACCAATTGGCCGACGACGGCGTGTTGGCTCGAAATTGGAAAGAGATCCATCTGCGGATGCAGGCCACGGCCGATCAGCACGCGGCGATGACCGAAGAACTGGAAAATCTGGTGCGATCCGACCCGAAAAAATTCAATGCCGACCAGATCTGGGTCCTGATCCGCGCCATCAAAGTCCAAGGGCAGATCCTGCAGATGTATCTTGGCGAAGAGGTACTGAACGCTTAGAATGGCGGCATGACCAATGCATCCATCCCAGGGTTGTTTATCACCGGTACCGACACAGGCGTCGGGAAAACACAGGTAGCTTGTCGGATCGCCCGATGGCTGGTCCATGCGGGCTATCGCGTGGGCGTTTACAAACCGGCGGCCAGCGGCTGCACGGTTCAGGACGGCCAGACGATCGCCGAAGACGCGGAACTGCTGTGGCAGGCTGCCGGCCGACCGGGTGATCGGCAGCAGGTCTGTCCGCAACGATTCTTGGCTCCGCTGGCGCCCCCCTTGGCCGCGCGTGCCGAAGGGCGCAAGGTGGATGCCGCCGCCCTACGTTCCGGACTGGACTTCTGGAAGGATCGATCGGAGATCGTGTTGGTCGAGGGAGCTGGCGGCCTGATGTCGCCGCTCAGCGACGAGGACTACGTGGCCGATCTAGCCGAAGACTGCGGTTTTCCGCTGATCGTGGTCGCGCCCAACGTGCTGGGGGTGATCAACCAGACGCTCCAGACCCTGATCACCGCCGCCACGTTCCGAGACGGCTTACCCATCGCCGGGATCGTCCTGAACGAACTGGGGCGCGATGTGCGCGATGACCCGAGTGTCGAAAGCAACTACGACCAATTGGTCGCCCACTGCGTTCCTCCCGTGCTGGCTCGATTGAGCTTCGATAGCGACCAATTCGTGCCCGAGATCGACTGGTTCGCCATCGCCAAAGCATGCCCTGGCGAGTAAGCAGGAACAAGTCGCGATAGCACACGGGAACCTAACGCCTGACGAGAAACGGGAGAGAAACAATGAAATCGAAAGCGTGTTTCGTTGGTTTCCGCAGCGGGACCTTGATGGTGCTCGGCCTGGCGCTGCTGACATCTCCGACCATCCAGGCGGTGCTGGCCGACCAGCCGGCCGTGACTCGTCAGCAGCTTGAAGCGGATTGGCTGCGACAGTTGTCGTTGCGTTGGAAGCCCGGACTCGATGCGGCGGGCCAGGTCACGGTCGACCAGGATGCCGCAGGCGCTGTCGATGGCATCAAAGACGGAAAGTGGGGGTTTCACACCCAGATCGAGGACCAGCCTTGGTGGCAAGTCGATCTGCAGCAGGAATTCTCGTTGGATCGTATCGTCATGTACAACCGCTGTGATGGCGGCTTCGCGGCTCGGGCCGATCGCATTCAGGTCTTGTTATCCGACGATGGCCAGCAGTTCCACCCCGTCTATCAACATGACGGGACCACGTTCTTCGGGCATACCGACGGCCCCCCGCTACGAGTCTCGCTGGATGGAGCGACGGCCCGGTACGTCCGACTGCAACTGCCCGGCCGGAGTTACTTCCATCTGGACGAAGTCGAGATCTATGCACGCGGCTGCCAGACGAATGTGGCGTTTCGCAAGCCGGCCACGCAGAGCAGCATCAGCCCATGGTCGTCGGTCAGTTCGCACCAACAAACGGCGTATCGGCAAGCGGTGGCGCTGACCGTCCAGCGCGGTCTGCAACTGGCGGACGACCTGCAACAGCGGGGTGTTCAAGTGGCCGACCAGCGAGATCGCTTGCAACAAATCGCCGACCGGTTGAACGAAATGCCGGTGTCTGCGGATGCCGATTTGCTGCAGCCGGAATACTTTGATGCTTGCGAGGCGGTGCGGATTTTGTCGCTGCGCAATCCGCTGCTGGACTTCGATCAGATCCTGTTCGTCAAGCGAGCCACCACCCTGTTCCCACACGTGTCGGACCAATACTACGGCTGGTGGTCGCGACCGGGCGGCGGCTTGTATCTGTTGGAAGGTTTTCGCGGCGAAAATCCGACCATTCGCTGCCTGACCGAAGATTGGCCGGACGGTAATTTCCTGAATCCGGACATCGACTACGATGGACGCCGCATCCTGTTCGCCTGGTGCCGTCACTATCCGGAACTGGCCGCCGTCCCGGATAAGACCGACAAGGACAGTTTGCCGGAAGACGCATTCTACAACATCTTCGAAATGGATCTGGATGACGGGCGTGTGCGGCAATTGACCCAGGGTCGATACGATGATTTCGACGCTCGCTACCTGCCCGATGGTCGCATCGTCTTCATGTCCACTCGAAAAGGCACGGCGTTGCAGGCCAACCAGGCCAGTGCGCAGGCCACGCTTTCGGCCACAGTGCCGGACAGCTTCGTACGCTGTGGCGGAGGAAACCATCGCCCCGTGGCCGTATTCACCCTGCATCGCATGGATGCCGATGGCGGGAACCTGACGGCGATCTCTGCCTTCGAGAACTTCGAATGGCTGCCGGCGGTGGCGAACGATGGACGCATTCTGTACGCCAGGTGGGATTACATCGACCGGTTCAACGGGGACTTTTTCAGCCTTTGGTCGACCAATCCGGACGGAACCAACGGTCAATTGGTGTACGGCAATTACACCGTCCGTCCGCAAGCGGTCTTCGAAGCCCGGCCGATCCCCGAATCCTCCCAGTTGATTTTCACGGCGACGGCCCATCATTCGATCACCGGCGGATCGCTCGTGCTGTTGGACCGAACCCGAGGCGACGAATTCGAACGACCGCTGACCCGGTTGACGCCCGAGGTCTGTTTCCCGGAAACAGAGGGCTGGCCCGAACACTATTACGCTCACCCCTGGCCTTTATCCGAACAGTACTTCCTGACCGCATGGTCGGATCGGCGTCTGCCACCGCACACATTGATGCCGCCCGATGATCCTCGGAATCCGGCCAATGCCTGCGGCATCTATCTGTACGATGCGTTTGGCAATCTGACCCTGCTGCACCGCGACCCACAGCTCAACAGCGTCACCCCCGTGCCGGTCGCTCCACGCGTCCGACCGCCCGCCTTGCCGGACCTGGTCCACTGGCAGGGGCCGCAACAAGGCGCCTTCCTGCTACAGGACATTTATCAAGGCCTGCATGGCGTGCCGCGTGGTACCATTGGATCCCTGCGGATCGTCGGCGTGCCGCCAAAGGTCCAGCCGCAGATGAATCAACCCATGCTGGGCGTTTCCGCAGAGGACCCCGGAAAATTCGTCCTGGGCACCGTACCGGTCGCTGCCGATGGTTCGGCCTACTTCGAGGTTCCTTCGGGCATCCCCTTCTTCTTTCAAGCCTTGAATCAGGAGGGATTGGCCGTTCAGACGATGCGATCGCTCAGCTACGTGCAGCCGGGCCAAACCTTGGCGTGTGTGGGCTGTCATGACCATCGTGACACGGCACCACCGGTCGGATCGATACCCCTGGCGGCCATGCGCGAAAGCTCGCGCATCACGCCCGGGCCGGAAGGCTCGTGGCCCTTGCGCTTCGATCGGCTGATCCAGCCGATCCTCGATCAACGATGCGTTGAATGCCACCGCCCTGACGGAGAAGACCCGGCCGCCGCCGCATTGGATCTGACCGTCGCGAAATCCTACAACAGCCTGCTGGAATTCGGGGATGGGGATCTGCGCAAACTGGTCTTTGAACGCGATCGGTCCTTCGTGGGCGAAACGCCGTCATTGCAAAGCCGACTGTTTCAACGGCTGACCGACCCCGACGGACATCACGGCGTGATCCTATCTCCCGAAGAACACCGCAGCTTTGCTACCTGGGTTGACACCTACGCCCAGATCGCCGGTTCGTACAGCGAACAGCAAGAACAGGAACTGATCGAGTTACGCAACGCCTTCGCGGAACTGTTTGAATGATGAAGCCCGTTCGTCGAACTGGCTTCATCCAGTTTTCGCCCGCACCGCCCGAAGAAGGCACGACAAGCCCTTAGTTGATCGCCCGATCGGTGGACGGAACTTCCGCGGCGATCACGATGGGCGTCGCTTGGGGTTGCACCCTGGACTCTTGAACCGTATCGCGTTCATAATAAAACGAGAACAATTCGCTGGTCGCCATGCCGGCAGCTAGGGACAGCAAAAGTGCACCGAAGATGGTAAGCTGTTGATTCATGCTTGATTGGAAGGTTGGTCTCTGGGGACCCAGGTGGGAAGGTCTGTCAGACGGCTACGCGAACCGTTCGCCGCCACTGTCGCTATTATAGTGAATGTCCTGAGCCAATCTCAACCCACCGATGACCTATGTTCGCAAAACTCGACGAAACTTGTGCAGATTCCTCCGAAAAGAACAGCCCACATGGGTGCCGGTTGCTTCCCATACATACCGTTTCCCAGTGGATGATGTTCGGCATCTGCCTGTTCTTCGTCCCGCCAGCTTTTGCACACCCCATTCCAGAAGGGGTTGTTTATCGAGGGATCCAGGTGGTCGTTTGGAGCCAGCGGATCGAGGTCAGGTATCAATTGGGCATGAGCGACAACATGATCCGGCAGGAGTTGCAGTCACTTCTGGGCGCGGATGCCCCGATTCCCGAGGATTCGGGTAAAGCCTTGCGAATGTACCGCGACGAGATGTTTCCTCGGCTGCCCGAGAAGCTGTCGGTCACGGTCGACCACCGACCGCAGGAGTTGCGGTTACGCCGCGCGGACGTTATCCGGCAGCACCACATCCAGATCGAGTTGGTTTATCGGATTGATTTCGAGGTACCGGCGGAACCGGTGTATTTCTTGTTGGTCGACGACAATTTTCGCGGCATCCCTGGCTACCACTTGGCGGCCATTCGCAGCCGGGGACTGGTGGACATTCCCGAGGCGAATGCGGTCCCGGTGCTCAGCCGGTTGTCCCGTGACCCGGAGACCGAAGAGGATCTGCGGATTCTGAGCACGCCGGTGCGCCGCATCGAAGCGATGATGACGGCGATCGAGCCCCATCCGTCGACGCCATCGGCTGGCGAAGCGTTGGCATCCGCCACGAATTTGTCAGGTTCACTCTCCGACCAACCCGTATCGCCTGAATCTCAGGCAGGCTCGGCACCGCCAGCGGATCGGACACCGTCCGAGCCAGCAGCATCTGTACCCACGCAACGCTCAGCCCAAGCGGACCCGTCTACCCCTTCGCCCTTTGTCGGCAACGTCTTGCACGCTACACCGGCGGACCACCGGCCCTGGATCTGGCCGACGGTCGGGGGCCTGTTCATGCTGGCAGCCATCCTCTGGATGGTCGTCATCGCCCATCGAAGTTGACCTGCTCGGCGGTGACTCAGTCCTCGAGCATCGCTTCTTCGCGGCATTGAGATATGCGTCGTCCTGGTGAATCAACGAAACGCTTCAGAAGGAACGTCCGCGAAGCTGGCGGCCGGAAAACGACGCGACTGGCGAGCAGGTAGACCACGTGCCAGGTTCCCTGGCACGGGCTTGCTACGACAGTCACCCCAATCCGGCCCCGCGACATGGGCAGGCTGAGGCAAAGCAAGATGAACCGGAGCATCATGGCCCCAGTCGAGCAGGCACAACGGGTGGACCAAAAACTAAATGCGAATGCACTCGGCCTCCACGGACGAGCAGCAAGCCAGGCGGAAACGGTTCCAGGCCGACCGACAGCGTGCCGACGAGGCTCAGCGCCCCAACGCCGTCAAGATTCTTCGATTTTCGGTTTTGACACGCTTGGAGAAAATCGATATTCTCCGCCTTCGCTCGCTGGTACAAGGATGTCCGTTGCGAGTACTAGCCCAAGGCCGCATTCGAAGATCGGGGGGATCGGCAGGCGGAACCGCCGGCTTGTGTTCCCATCCGGTCCCTACCCAACCGCACAAGGAGGTGCGACAATCGTGCTCCCGATCCCACCTACTTCGCCGCAACTGCGTGTTCTGATTGTCGATGGCTCCGAAGACAACCGTGAAGTGCTGAGTGCCGCCCTTCAGATGAGGGGCGTCTCGACTTATCAGGCTGCCGAGCCCCGGCAGGGAGTCGAATTGGCTCGACAGCATCATCCGCAGGTCATTGTCCTGGATTTGGAGGGTCAGGATGCGGACGACGAGCAGATTTGTCGGGACTACGAATCCCAATCGCGAGACGACGACAGCTCGTTGGTGGTGCTGGGTCGAGCCCGCTACTACGAAGAACACCTGCCTCGGGACCGAATTGTTTCCAAACCCTATCATTTTGCGCCGCTGGTCCGTACAATCGAGAGCTTGTTGAGTTCCCGGAAAGCTTCTTGAACGGCCGGATAGCCCGGCCAGTACGCAGGGCAGCGTCATGGCCTCGCTGTTTGTCATCAAAGGACGCGACCAAGGTAAGCGTTTCGAGTTGGACGCCCCAGTCTTAGGCTTGGGGCGCGATGCAAAGAATCCGATCCAGTTGCACGATTCGGAGGTGTCTCGGCGCCACGCTCAGGTGCTGCGCACCGCCGAGGGGTTTTCGTTGGTCGATCTGAACAGCTCCAACGGCACGTATGTCAACAGCCAGACCATCAGCCAGCATGTGCTGCAGTCCGGCGACCGGGTGCAGTTGGGGCGAACGCTGTTGATCTTCACGGGCAACGAGGAACGATCGTCGATCGATCTGGCGGAAGAGGTCGCGATCATCGACCGCAGCAAACCGCCCGAAGGTTCACGCATCATCACCTCGATCGGCCAGGAGGAAGGCAGTCGGATTTACACGGATGCCGATTTCGCCAACAACCCCTGGCTGGCTCGGACTCGCAGCAACCTGCAGATCATGTATCAGACCGCGTTGGCCGTCAGCCACACGTTGGATATCGATCAATTGTTGCAGCGGATCATGGAGTTCATCTTCGAGTGGGTCGAGACGGATCGAGGCTGCATCATGCTGGTCGATCGTGAAAGCGACCAGTTGTTACCCAAGGTATTCCGGCACCGGCGTCGCAGCACCGATGGCGAAAAGATGCGGATCAGCGAAACGATCCTGGATTACGTCATGCACAAACGCGAGGGCGTGTTGACCAGCGACGCTCAAGAAGACGATCGTTGGGACACGGGGGCCAGCATCCTGAAGATGGGCGTTCGCGAAGCGATCTGC
>REEF01000663.1 GCA_007695205.1 Planctomycetaceae bacterium | reverse complement strand
CGCCGGGAGTCGCGTTTGTCGACAATTTGGTGCCCAACGCGACCTTCAACGAGGGCACCGATGCGCCGGCCGGCTGGCGGATCGAGGGCGACAATGCCAATGGCGCCGCCGTCTGGCAGGATGGCGACGCGTTCTCGGGGCGACGTAGCCTCAAAATCGACGATCGGGGTCCCTACGTCCGAAGCGACGAGGACAATCCTTCCGTGTACGTGTCGGGCGGTCGTGGGGGCGGAGGTTCACGCGGCTGGAGCCTGGGCGCCCACCGCGAGGAGGTCAGCGCCCGCTGGGTGTCGGAACCATCGCCGGCGCAGGCCGGCGCCGTCTATCAGACCATGGCTTTCATGCAGTTTGCCAACCAGGATCAGTATGATCAGGTTGACGTGCATAGAGCCGTCAATCCGGTGCGTATCCAGTTTCTCGACGCGGCCGGCAAGGTCCTGCCCTATCCTTCGGCGCAGGATTGGCTTCACAACGAGTGGCCGTTAACTGGTCCTCCACAACTGGTTGCTACGGCAAATCAACGCGAAGGTTGGGCGCGTGTTTTAGGAATACCGGTGGTCGCGCCCGGGGACGCCGTGTCCGTGCGAGTGGCGGTGGTCTTGACCCACGCGTTATACGCTGCCAAAAGGGATGTTGAAAAGCTCGTCTGTAACCACGGGTCGGTGCTGGTGGACAACGTCGCGCTCTACCAAGTACGCAGCGAGCGGAAACATCCGGAAGAAGTGTTCTGGGATACGGTCGAGGCGGGTGGCCTGCCGTTCGTGCCGACCAGCGCCGCCCACCGTCCCGACACCCTGAACGTGGAAAGCGACACGGGTTATGGCGGCGGCATTCTGTTCGCTCCGGCCAACCCGCGCAGCAAGCCCTTGAAGCTGCGGCTGCAAAACTATATCGCCGACCCTCGCCAGCTCGAGATACGCTGTGAGATCGTCGACTGGCGGGGCCAACACATCTTCGAGGAGACTTTGTCCGCGACGCTGCCGCCCTTCGGCACCACAGCACCGTCGATCACCTATCCCGACGGTCTGCCTCTCGGAGCTTACACCATCAGTTACGTCGTCCGCGAAGCCGGCGTCGACCAGGACCAGGGCTTCACGCGTTTTGCGGTACTCGCCAAGCGGGAAACCACGCCGGAGGAGCGCGGGCGCATGGACTATGCCTTCAGTATCTTCGCGCCCTTTTTCCCCCTGATTGTTGGCTATCCCGAAGAAGAGATGATAGGACAGATGTACGACGCCGCCGGTGTTGGAAGTACCTGGTATTCTTCGAAGACGGGGGCTGGGTATGGAGTGACAGATCTAGCCGGGTTGGTCAGCATCAAAGACCCGGCCGCCCGGCAGCAGGCGGTCGAGCAATTTATCGCAGAATCGCGCGAGGTGACCGCTGCATGGCGACGCTACGGCGTCAAACCGATGGGTCGCTTCACCGCCGGGATACCCGAAGACGAGCGTCCGATTCTCGCCGAAGTGGTCACGCAATTGGTGACGGCGCTCAAAAATGACATCCGTGACTGGCAATGGGCTCAAAGTGGCCGTGACGCCCCCGTTTGGGAAAACTACCGTGTTGCCTACGAGGCGGCCAAGGCCGCCGACCCGGAGTGCCGGTTCGGGCTCGGCGCCAACATGGACGGGGCGCGGCAGTTTCTCCAAAACCACGGAGCAGACCAACTCGACACGCTCGGCCATGTCATGCAAGGATCCGCTCACCTGCGATGGCCTCCCATGCTGGAGGAACTGGAGAAGGCTGGAAAGCCGGATATGCCGACCTTCTTTCCCATCTTCTCTGTGGTGAGGCCGTCGAACAGCGGTCCCGATCACCTGCAGGAGGAACGGGACAGCGTCCGTGTCATGGTGACCTACTGGGTGTCGGTCTTGAACTCTTTCCCGAATGTCTTCTCGATCAAGCAATACAGTCTGAATTGGAACGGCAACCAAACTCACAGCCTCGCGCATTTTAACCGGGTGCGACCGCAGTTCGCGGCCTATGCGGCGATGACCAACATCCTCGGCGCCGGACGCTTCATCGAGCACCACGAGCTGCCCGGGGCAGTGATGTACGTCCGCGAGCGCTCGGCGCGGCCCGGCTTGGTCGCCATCCTCTGGAGCACTGGGCCGGAGTACGGTGTCCCTTCAGATCGAAGTAAGGATGCCCGCAGATCGCCCGCCGTATGGGGTGCCGAGCCGGAGGCCGTGGTGAAAATCGAGGTCGGTAGCGAGTCGGTTGAGCTAGCCGATGTGATGGGCAACCGGCGCACCCTGGCCACGCCGGGCGGAGTGGCGACCATTCCCCTGACGCCCTGGCCGCAGTACCTGATCGGTGCCTCGGTCCTTCGGCCGCTGCCATAGGAAACCCGGGACATCACACATGCGACCTGAATTGTAACCTTAAGAAAGAAAGTCACCATGTTAAACCGACGTCAATTGATTCCCTGGGCGGCCGCTTTCGGCCTCGTCACCAGCCTGCTGCCGGTCTTCGCCCTCGCCTTCACGCTCTTGGCCTGCGCCGCCGTACCTGGCGATGCTACGGCCGCCGATTCTCGACCGAACATCGTCTGGATTTTCGTCGAGGACATGAACGACTGGATGGGCTGCTACGGGGACGAGACCGTCCCCACGCCGAACATCGACTCGCTTGCCGACCGCGGCGTCCGCTTCGATCGGGCGTACATGCCGGCAGGGGTCTGCTCGGCGACGCGCTCGGCGATCGCGCTGGGCGCGATGCAGACTTCGCTGGGTGTTCACAACCACCGCTCGAGCCGCAAGCGTGTGCCGGAAGAGGTCATCAACCTGCCTGAGGGAGTCAAGACGGTCTACGAGCTGATGCGCGACGCCGGCTACCACGTGACCAGCAGCCGAGGCAAGAACGACTTCAACTTCGTGTTCCAGATGAACGACCTGTACGACAAGCTTGCCGGGAACATGGGTTTCTCCCACGACCACTGGGCGGGCCGGCCGGAGGATAAGCCGTTCTTCGCGCAGATCCAGCTCAAGGGCGGCAAGAACTCGGGCCAGTACGCCGGTGCTCCGCCGCGTGCCAATGCCAAGCAGGGCCAGGGCAGACAGCCGCTGACCGACCCCTCGAAGATGAAGGTCGCCCCGTACTATCCCGATCACCCCGTGATGCGCAGCGAGTACGCGCACCACTACGACACGATCCGCCAGACCGACGACGAGGTGGGCCAGATTCTCGACGCCCTGAGGGCCGACGGACTGCTGGAGAACACCGTGGTCTTCTTTTGGACCGACCACGGCATGCGTCTGCTGCGTCACAAGCAGTGGCTCTACGAAGGCGGCATCCGCGTGCCGCTGGTCGTGGCGGGCCCGGGACTGCCAAGCAGCCAGGCCCGCGCCGACCTGGTCAGCGGGATCGACATCACCGCGACCACGCTGGCACTTGCCGGTGTGCAGCGGCCGTCCTGGATGGAGGGGCGGGACGTCTTCGCCCCCGACCACGAGTTGCGCGACCACGTCATCTCCGCCCGCGATCGCTGCGACTACACGATCGATCGAGTCCGCGCGGTCACCACCGAGCGGTACAAGTACCTGCGCAACTTCCTGACCGACCGCCCCTTCATGCAGCCGCAGTACCGCGATGGTCGCGACTACGTCGAGGTGCCCCGCGAGCTGTACAAGGCGGGCGAGCTGAATGACGTCCAATCGTTCATGTGGTCTTCCACGCGGGTGCCCGAAGAATTCTACGATCTTGAGAACGATCCTCACGAGACGAACAACCTGGCGAACGACCCGGCGCACGCGGCGGAACTGGAGCGGCACCGGAAGCTGCTGGAAGACTGGATCGAGGCGACCGACGACAAGGGCCAATACCCCGAGTCGATTGACGGCCTGCGCGGCGTCCTGACTCAATGGGACAAGCAGGCCGTGAACCCCGAGTACGACAAGGTCCGAGCCGCGAGGTGAGAATCCCGACCATGCGATCTTTGCCACCATCCTGGCACGGATCTCCCGCAGTCACGACCAGTTGATCTACAACCCTTGACAGAACGTTGAAAACAAAAGCAACGAAAATGAAGTATACGAGTCTGTTATTGAGTGGCCTTCTGGTCGCTGCGGCGTCCATAGCGTATGCCGCGGACGCTCCGGAAAGTGAATGCGAAGCGGAGGTATTCTCGCTCTGGGACGAACAGGTGGCTTGGCCATCGCCGGAGGAAAGACAGCGACCAGCAGGCGCTGTTGACGTGCTGGTACACCGAGCCTGTGAAGAATACCGATTTCTGCATGACAATGCCGTCGTCTGGCACGGCGATACACTATTTGCAGCGTGGTACAACTGCCCGAGTGGCGAGATAGTAGGGTCTTCGTCGATTCGGGGGCGGCGTTCCCGCGATGGCGGAAAGACGTGGTCGCAAGTGGAGGTGATCGCTTCTGATCACCAAGGCGAAGGCATTTTTTATGTGCCGATAGCTTTCCACTCTCACCGAGACACCCTGTACGGATATGTTACCACCATGGTTGGACACGACTTGGTGGTTAACTGCGAAGTGTACGTGTTAGACGAGGTGACCGACCAATGGAAGTCACGCGGTGTGATTGCGGATAGGTTTTTGCCCAACTGCACGCCGGTGCTTATGGAAGATGGTAACTACATTATGGCAGGCCGGGTGGCCGATAAGCCGAAGACCAAACCGGAATGGCCCGCCGTGGCGATCAGCAACGGTGATAACATTACTGAGCCATGGACTGTCATTCGGCTGATGGATGACCGCCTCAAGGTGTTTCCCGAAACCAGCGTGTGGGTGGACGGCAAAAATATCACCGCCATCTCCCGCTGCCGCCCGGACCAAACACCCAACGGGTGTTCGTCTCCGGGCAGGGTCTTCACCAGTAGCGACTATGGGCGCACTTGGTGTGGGCCCATCTGTCACAACCTGCCCGAACTTCAAGACACCAAGGTTTATGGTGGCTCTTTGAGCAGTGGGCAACGGTATCTGGTGTGGACAACGCCGCCAGCGCGGGAGGGGCTTGTGATTGCAGTGAGCCGCCCGGGCGAGGAGCAGCTTGCCGCCGTATGGCAGCTTCAGCATGGTCGTTCCGCGGAACTGGGTGTGGGGCCGGAATGGTCGTACCCTTACGCGGTCGAGCACGATGGCAAGCTGTACGTGATTTACACGTCCCAAAAAAAACATAGCGTGATGACTATCATCCCGGTAGCATCCCTGGAATTGGGGAAGAAAACGTGACGGGGGCAATAGTGTTCGGCACAAGAAATGCTGACTATTGCACCCGATTTTAATTTCATTTTTTATGTAAAATTTACGAGCTTTGGCACAACTATTGCGCATGTGGTTTGACAACTTTTCTTTCTGCCAAGTTGTCACTCACCCTTCGTTCGATCGTGTCAAGTAAGCAGCCAACGCGAAAACCTCTACCCAAGCGACGCAAGCCTGCTCCTAAACAGGAGGAGGATGTCGTCGCGCCTGCCCCATCGGATGTTGACGATGAAACGGCAGTCAATACGAAAAAGCCCAATGTCAAGAGCAAGGACATACAAGGGCTGAAGTACTTTGATATGCTGCTTCCACTGCTCGAGCGTCTGCATGATGACCACTGCAAACGCGACAAAGCAAACAATCGCGAATTGCATTTCGACAAGTACTGCATGCTCGCCTTGCTTTACATGTTCAACCCTACGGTCACGAGTTTGCGAGCCATTGCCCAGGCGAGCGAACTGGCCAAGGTGCAGAAAAAGCTTGGCTGCAAACGGACATCACTTGGATCGCTCAGCGAGGCGTCGCGACTGTTTGACCCCAATCGCCTCAAGGAAATCATCCAGGAACTTGGCGAACAAGCGGCACCGGTGGGGCGAGATGCCAGGCTCAGTCAGATCAATCAAACAATCACCCTCATTGATGGCACGCTTGTCTCAGCACTACCAAACCTGATCCAGGCTTCACTGCTGAAGCAAAGCGAAGGCAGCGGATTGGTTAAATGGAGACTCCATACGCACTTTGAAGTTGACCGCTATGTACCGACGCGAATCGATGTCACGCCTGATAGTGGTGGGGAAAATGACGAACGGGCAGTGGCCGAGCGAACCATCGAGAGCGACCGCTTATACGTGATGGACCGTGGGTATGCCAAGTTCGCACTTTTCAATGACATCGTTCGCAAACAGAGCAGCTATGTTTGCAGACTACGCGACAACAGCGTTTATGAGACCATTGAGCAGCGAGAGCTTTCGCAAGCGGCGATCGATGCGGGCGTACTGAGCGACCAGATAATTTCGATTGGCAAATCGAGCAAACCTGGCAGTCGTCCCGACCATAAGATTCGTCTGGTTTGCGTCAAATGTACGCCACACACCAGTCGTGGTAAGTCAAAACTTGGATCGACAGGGGCGGAGAGCGACGGCGTCCTGCGAATCGCTACGAACCTGCTGGACGTGCCTGCAGAGATCATCTCGCTGATCTACTCTCAAAGGTGGATCATTGAGATTTTCTTCAGATTCTTTAAGCAATTCTTGGGGTGTTCGCACTTAATTAGCCACAGCCAAAACGGAATCGAGAGCCAAACATACTGCGCAATCATCGCTTGCTTGTTGATCAATCTGTGGACGGGGCGAAAGCCGACGAAACGAACCTTCGAGATGATCAGCTATTACTTCATGGGTCTAGCGAGCGAAGCGGAACTGATCGCTCATCTTGAAAAGCTCAAGCGGCACGACGCGGCACGATCAGCGAACCAATAAAGATCGCTCAGGGAGCGTTGCATTCAATGCTCTTCTGCGTTGAGTGCTGCGCGCTCAGCGACTGAAACGCTTCGCAATCTCTCGATCGCCCGCAGATCTGCCATCTCAGCCGAGCCCTCCTTCACCCCTCATGCCCCTCTGCCCCTGAGGCAGCTGGAGCAGCAAATCGAGTGCCGAACACTATTGCCCCCGTCACGTTTTCTTCCCGTCACGTTTTCTTCCCTGCGTCACGTTTTCTTCCCTGGGCATTCAAACACGCCGGCTGGGAAAAAGCCAAACGTGAAGCGGAGCAAATCAGTCAGGCGAAGCAAGTCGGCGAGTCCGCAGCCATCGTCGAAGTCGACGGTGTCTCTGCGGCCACTCCAAATGGTTCCTTCGACCCTGCCGACTACATCCTTCCACGAAGCACAGCTGGCTCCACACCCTACAGCCTGTTGCTCGAAATCAACCAACCCGGCGACAGCCAACCTTCGATTGTCCATGCCGTCGAGATCGACAACAGCTTGCCACGCACTTTTCAACTATTAGAACTGCGCGGCTACCCCAAACGCGACGACGATGAAGAACCGTCGGGCAAGGAAACATGGTCGCTGTACTACATCGATCAAACATTTACCTCTGCCCTGGATCTGATCGACAGCGCACTGCTGACCATCAAAAGACCAAAATGAATCTGCTGGCCTCCCTGAATCTGTTGGAGATCGAATCGATGAAACCCATCCTCACCGCACTCCTGATCTGCTTTCCCAGTTTATTGGCCGCCGCCGATTCTTCGGACGACAAAGCGGGCCAGCCCAACATCGTGATCATCATGGTGGACGATATGGGGTTTTCCGACCTCGGTTGCTATGGCGGTGAGATCCCGACGTCGAACCTCGACGCGTTGGCGGCCGTCATGCATCGGTTGGATCGATCAATCGGCGTCCTGGTCGACGGATTGAAAGAACGCGGCGTGCTGGAAAACACGCTGCTGATGTTCCTCAGTGACAATGGTGCTTCGGACGAAGGCGGTCTGCTCGGTAAGTTCGGCCCTGGCACACCCGGCGACGCCCAGTCCGGCGTTTACTTTGGACGCGCCTGGGCCAACGCCAGCAACACGCCGTTCCGGCTTTACAAAAAGAACAGCCACGAAGGCGGCATTGCCACGCCGCTGATCGCGCACTGGCCCGCCGGCATCGCCGCTCGAGGGCAGAGG
Organism: Planctomycetaceae bacterium; assembly: GCA_007695205.1. Classification (GTDB taxonomy): domain Bacteria; phylum Planctomycetota; class Planctomycetia; order Pirellulales; family Pirellulaceae; genus SKKK01. The sequence goes on along the minus strand of REEF01000663.1, from coordinate 3,142 downwards.
TGTACCCAGCCCGCGCACGTCATCGACCTGATGGCCACCTGCGTCGACCTTGTCGGTGCGGACTATCCAGAAACTCACAACGGCAAGCCGATCCAGCCGATGGAAGGCGTGTCGCTGAAACCGCTGTTTCTTTCACCATCGGTAAGCCCGCCCCGTTCGCGCGCTCTGTATTGGGAACACATGGGGCATGCGGCCGTCCGCGACGGCGACATGAAATTGGTCCGCCAGGGCCGCAACGGGCCGTGGGAACTTTACGACATGTCCGCCGACCGCACCGAACTGAACAACCTAGCAACCGAGTATCCCGACCAAGCCCAAGCCCTTGCCGAAAAGTGGGAAGCCTGGGCCGAGCGAGCGCGAGTGAAACCCTATCCGTCCGGGAAGTAGTTGAATATTGTTTTCTACTCGCAGACGCCCAAAGTCAGGAAATGTGTACGTAGTGGAACTCGCCAGAGTGCCCTTGCAGGGCACCGATACGGGAATTCTGGCAAATCCCACTACGAACATGCTTCACAGCGTTGCCTTTACGGGCAACGCTGCGCCGTGCCAACACTTGACCTTGGGTTGATTGTCAGATAATCTATTTGAATTCGAGTGGTTTCGTAAGTCATGCAGGTTCATGGCCCAGCTCACCCAATGAGCACAGAAACAAACCCGAAACCATTTTCCACAGTAGGCTCACATGAAGCGATTCAAGCTCTGGCATAGAACAGCTTTCATCCTGCTGGCGCCCGCGATGATTTGTCGAGCCATAACGGGCTCTTTGGCTGCAATCCTAATGCTTATCAGCTGCAGCGTTCCGGTAGCTGCCGACGACATAGCTCCCGAGTCTCTCAGCACAGTCACGACACTGCCCCCCGCCCAAGCTCGGCAACTCGTGGCGAGCATGCGAGGCTCCACGGCGACGATCGACACGGGCAAGGGAAACACGTGGGTCAAAAATGGTGCTCGATTTCCCGGGGCCCTGATGCTCAATGGCCTGCAGTCGCTTGATGCCGAGACGGCTGCCGTGCTGGCAACCTACGCTCGCGGTCCACTGTTTCTCGATGGCCTAACCGAACTGGACACGGAAGCGGCCCGAGCCCTCCAAGGGTTTCAAGGTGGACCCAATGATCGCGTTTCGTTCGGAAGTGGAATCTCCCTGGCAGAGTTGACCACACTTTCCAAAGAAGCGGCCGAGGCATTGGCTGAGTTTCCCGGCGACGCTTTGAACCTCGGCGTGGTCACGCTCTCGGACGAGGCCTTCAATGCCCTGATGAATACCAAGAGTCGACGGTTGTACCTCCCACGGCTTGCGTCGCTGCCACCGGGGGCTGTGCGTGCTATAAGAAAATTCGGAGGGACGTCGTTATCGGTTACCGGCCTGGAAGTGCTTTCAAGTGAACAGGCCGCTGCACTTGCATCACTGTCATATAAGTGGAGCGGGCGGTTGCCAAAGCTGACAAACCTATCTCTCGAATCAGCACAGACACTTGCGGGATTCAACGGCACACGGTTGGAGATCGGCACGCCTATGCTGACCAACGAAACCATCGAGGCGCTTAGCGAGTTCAAAGGTTCATTTCTGTTGCTCAGCGGCTTGACCGAATTGACTTACGACGCGGCAATGTCGCTCAGCAAATTCAGCGGCAGCGGGCTGGGGCTCGACGGAATGACTGAGATTTCTTTTGACCTTGCCAATGGTCTCGCGGACTTTAACTGCCGAGGCTTATGGCTAGATGGTCTGACCGAAATCTCCTATGACGCCGCGCGGGCAATCTCGTATCGCGAACCAGCAGTATTCTTGTCGCTGAACGGACTGACCACGCTCTCTCCGGAGGTCGCCCAAGCGATCGCGAAGATCAAGGTCAGCGAACTCCAGCTTCGCGGCGTGGCCGAACTCTCGCAAGAAGCCGCTGCGGCATTGGTTGACGGCTGCGGTGCTAATAATCTGAGTCTCGGCCTGACCTCTCTCTCCGCCGAGACAGCGACAGCGCTGGCGAACTATGCCAACAACTCGCTGTTTCTCAGAAATCTGACCACGATTTCAGACGAGGCGGCAATCGCGCTGGGCAGAATCCGCTGCGAGAATCTTTGGCTGAATGAACTGACCGATCTCTCACCCCAGGCGCTACGCGGGCTGGAGGCGTTCAAAGGGAAGAAATTCGGGGGCGGAGTACGGCTAAACGAACGGACTCGATCGAGATAGCTTCTGAGTCCTTTTTAGTCGGTGAGTTTACTGATTGGCTGTGCACATTCCGAGGAACGCTGTTTTTGACCGTACATCGTCAACACTTGACATTAGTTATATTGTCAGATAATCTAGTCAAATTCGAGTGGTTTCTAAAGTCATGCAGGACAAAAGATGCAAACGATTACCCGCCCCAAAATGCGAGATCAGGTTTCCGAACAAATCAAGCAGTACATCATCGATGGCAAGTTGATGCCGGGAGATCGTTTACCTACCGAGCATCAGCTTGCCGAGACGTTTGGCATCAGCCGGCTGAGTGTCCGCGAAGCGACAAAGACCCTCGAGTTCCTGGGGATCGTCGAGTCGAAGACGGGCGTCGGGTTGACCGTGGGGCGAATCAACATGGAGCGCATGACGAAACACCTGGGTTTTCACTCAGGCCTACTCGACGCCGATCCGCAGCAACTGATCGACAGTCGGGTAATCGTCGAAACCGGTGTGTTGCCGCATGTCGTTCGTCGGATGCTAGACGATCCATCGATCGAGGCAGGCCTGCGAGAAATTGTTGATCAGTTCCAGACGGCAAAAGATTTGAAATCGATGATTGAGATCGACATTCGGTTCCATCACTCGTTGATCGATGCCAGTGGTTTGCAGCCGCTCGTTGCGTTCAACGATTTGCTTGCCATTTTCTTTCAGCGTTTTCGCGAAGCGATCGGGAAGGTTGAGTACCGCAAAGTCGGCTACGAGAATCACTGGCGTCTCGTTGACCTCCTTGCCGCTGGAAAAGTCAAAGCAGCATCAACCGAGCTGAAGCGTCAAATCGAAGACAACAAGAAGAGACTTTAAGTAAGTATGCGCGACGGACAGGATGTCCTTCATACAAACAACTAAGGCGACCGGCAGTAACAGTTCTACCGTAGTGGGATTCGCCAGAATTCCGTTTACAGCTGGGGAATTCTGGCGAATCCC
>REEF01000330.1 GCA_007695205.1 Planctomycetaceae bacterium | reverse complement strand
GTGCCGTCGGCGATGACACCGATGCCGTATTTTTCCAGCAGGTGCTTGCGGAAGGCTTCGGCATCGATCCCCTTCAGTTTCAGGCACATGAAATACCCGGCGTTGAAAGGATAGGCCTCCCAGACATCGGAGTAATCGGCGGCCGCGAGCACTTCGTGGACTTTGGCAGCTCGAGCCTGCAAGATGGCTTTCTTTTGTTGCTGCTGGACCGCGAGTTCCGGGTCGGCCATCGCTCTGGCCAAGATCGATTGGGCAGGATGCGAGCAATTCGAGATACCGCTGCGGATGGCGCCGGCGACTTTTCGCTCCAACGCCTGCTGCAGCGCCACGTCGCTCAGGAATGCCTTGGTTCCGAACGTCAGCATGCCGGTACGGAATCCCCAGACGAACTGCTCCTTGGTCGGCCCGTCGACTTTGACCGCCAAGATCCGCTCGTGTAACCCGGCCAGTTTCGCGAACATCGATTCCGGCAACACCTCGTCATCGTAGAACAGACCGAAGTAAGCGTCATCGCTGACCACCACCAAATCGCGACCATCCTCGGCCGATTCGCGCAGCACCCCGACCACCTGGTCGGCCTCCGACTTGGTGATCGAGTAGCCCGTGGGATTGTTGGGGAAATTCAGGATCACGATCGTCTTCCAACTACCCGCGCGGGTCGCCATCGCCTGGCGGAAAGCTGCCACGTTGAACCCGCCGCTGGCGTTGAACGAAGGGAAGACGGCCAATTGGCCGCCGTACCGGACGCCGAACTGCAATTCGTAATTCTCCCAGAACATGTCGGGCATCAGGATCATGTCACCCCGATCGACGAACAGGTCGCCGACCAGGCTGAGCGCATGCGTTACACCGCCGGTAACGATCGGCGTAGAAATACTGCCGGACGCCAAGCTGGGATTCTTTTCCAGCAGGTGTTTCTTCCAGGCTTGTCGCAAATCGGGACGTCCCAGCGCCGGAGCGTAGGGCAGCGTGTCCCCGGGGGCTAGTTCATTGAAATACTTCATGATCGACGGCAAGAACATCGGCTTGCCTTGCTCGGTCGCGATCCCGATCGTGGCATTGCAGGTCTTGGCCTTCTGCTTGGCCTCTTCGCTCTGCGCCAGAATCCCCTTGGGGAAGTACATGCGTTTGCCCAGTCGCGAAAGCATGCCAAAGACGTGCGGGTTTTCACGCTCGATCGTCTCGTTCAATTCCGCAGCCAACGGACGCGTCTCGATGCCCGGAGTCAACAGCGAGATCGCGGTGCGCAAACGCAAGCGGAGCGATTCCAACTGCGCCCACAATTCTTTGGGCAAGCGATCGCCAAAACCCTGGAAGAACGATGCGATCTCCTCGGTCTCCCGGTACCAGGCATCGCGGTCGATCGCGTTCAAGGCTTCCAAGCTGTCTTGGGAGATCGTCAAGCCCGTCAAGTCCAGACTGTCGGGCGTGGGGATGTAGCCGATCGGGGTCTTGATCGCATCCCTTTCGCCACGGCACCGGTCCAAAATCCACTCGATCACCCGCAAGTTCTCGCCGAACCCCGGCCATAGAAACTCGCCGTTCTCGTCCTGGCGGAACCAGTTGGCGTGGAAAATTTTCGGCGGCCGGCTCATCCGCTGTCCCATCTCCAGCCAATGCTGGAAGTAATCGCCCATGTGGTAACCACAGAAGGGCAACATGGCCATCGGGTCGCGGCGAGTTTCGCCCTGCTTGCCGAACTGGGCCGCCGTGCGTTCCGAACCCATGGTGGCACCGATGAAGGTTCCGTGTTCCCAGTCGAACGCTTCGTAGACCAACGGCGCTAGATGGGTCCGCCGACCGCCGAAGACGATCGCCGAGATGGGCACACCGTGATGATGCTCGGTGCGATAGGAATGCGACGGGCACTGCACCAGTGGAGCGGTGAACCGGCTGTTCGGATGGGCGCCCAGTACCGGGTTGCCGTTCTCGTCCACCGTCTCAGGTGTCCAGCGGTTGCCTTTCCAGTCCAATGCTTCGGCCGGCGGTTCGTCGTCATGGCCTTCCCACCAGACCGTACCGTCCTCTTTCAGAACGACGTTGGTGTAGATCGTGTTGCGAGCGATCGTCTTCATCATGTTCGGATTGGTCTTCGTGCTGGTCCCGGGCCCGACACCGAAGAAGCCGGTCTCGGGATTGATGGCCCACAACTGGCCATCCGTATCGATCCGCATCCAGGCGATGTCGTCACCCACCGTCCAAATCCGATAACCTTTGATCTTCAGACCGTCGGGCGGCACCAGCATCGCCAGATTCGTTTTCCCGCACGCGCTGGGGAACGCTGCGGCGATGTACTCGATCCGACCGTTGGGATGCTCGACCCCCATGATCAGCATGTGTTCGGCCATCCAGCCTTCCTGGCGGCCCAGCCAACTGGCGATTCGCAACGCCAGGCACTTTTTGCCCAGCAGCACGTTGCCACCGTAACCCGACCCGACGCTCCAGATCGCATTGTCTTCGGGAAAATGCAGGATCAATCGCCGCTGGATATCCAGTTCCGCTTTGCCATGCAAGCACTTGGTAAAATCGCCATCTTTGCCCAATTGCTTGAGCACCGGTGTGCCGATATGCGTCATGATCCGCATGTTCAGCACCACATAAATGCTGTCCGTCAGTTCGACCCCGACCTTGCTGAACGGCGATCCGACCGGCCCCATCGAGAACGGAATGACGTACATCGTCCGGCCACGCATCGAACCTTTGAAAATCTCGGCCGCCTTCCGATAACCGTCTTCCGGAGGCATCCAGTTATTGGTCGGGCCCGCATCTTCCTTGCGACGAGTGCAGATGTACGTTAGGTTCTCGGTGCGAGCCACATCGTTGACAGCCGTGCGATGATAGACACAGCCGGGCAACTTCTCCTGATTCAACATCTCGAGTTCGCCCGTCTCGACTGCCTGGGCCGTCAGCCGGTCCTTCTCTTCTTCCGAGCCGTCGATCCAAACGACCTGGTCCGGCTCGCACATCCCAGCCATCTCTTCCACCCACTCTTGGAGATTTTGATGTTGATTCACGGCTACCTCGCACTTTTCTTAAATGACATGCCCCAACAAAGAGCGGAAACTTCCACAGATAGTGGGACGCGGTGAAATGAGCTCGAACGCTCATTGTGTCGTTCACTATCCTAATGTCAACCGCCAAAGCCTGCTTTTCCAGGCGCAAATCCCGCCAGTGGGAACGTCAGGAGATGAACCGTAGACGGCCACTAAAGCAACTCGCAGAGAACAATCTACCCGCAGCGCTGTGGCCGGTTTCTCTGACCGAGCCACCCCGGCGACCGCGGGGTCGGAGAGCCGTGCCGAACGCGGGGGCGGGGTCGGAGACCCGTGCCGAACGCGGTAAATCGCTTCCTCCGAGCTGATTGATGCGGTCTGTTTTGACTACGGCCGCGGTTTCCTGACGATATCATAAGGGCTGCTTGCGGTCTTCTGACGAAGGGCTTCATAAAACAAGACCGCTGCGGTTGCTGAAACGTTCAGGCTGTCGACAACCCCCTGCATGGGGATTCGGATCTGCGTGATATCGGAGGCTCGCCACAAGCTGGACAACCCAATCGCCTCGCTGCCCAAGATCACGGCCGACCGACCGCCATAGTTGACCTGGGAATACTTTTTCGAGCCGTCCAGCCACGCCGCGTAGATCGAGAATCCATGGTGTCGCAGCCAGTCCAGAACCTGGCGGCCCGGTGCGGTCGCCACGGGAACCGAGAAGATGGCACCCAAGCTGGCACGGATGGCGTTCGGATTGAACAGATCCGTGCCCTCGTCCGCCAGGATGACTGCTGCCACGCCCGCAGCGTCGGCAGACCGCAGCACGGCACCCACATTGCCGGGTTTTTCGATGCCTTCCAGTACGGCCACCAGTCCTTCCGATGGGATATCCAAACGATCCAGGTCCCATTTGGGCGTCTGGGCCACCGCCACCAGTCCCTCGCTACGTTGGCCGAACGCCAGCTTCTCGAATACTGGCTCCGTCACTTCGAAGACGCTCACGTGGTCGTCAACCAATGCCTGTAGGACCTGAGCCTGTTCCGGTCGTCGATCGCCCGTCGGGCACCAAAAGACCTCGATAATCGACATGCCGGATCGATGAGCGCGATGGATTTCGCGAATCCCATCGATCAGCATTCGCCCCAACCGCCGTCGCGACCGACCGTTGCGCAAGCGAACGGCCTGTTTGATTCGAGGGTTCTGGACGCTAGTAAGTTTAGCCATGATCCGTGTCGCTCAGGCGTTGCAAACCTCCCGGTCACTCAAATGACCCAGGCGCTGTCAGAAAAGGGGTTTGACTCTCTCAGGGCACACCGTATTTCCCAGGTTGTCAGCGTGCTCTCCAAAGGGTCTGCCCCCTTTTCTGACAGAGCGTAGCGGATTCGTGCGGGTTTGCGTAGGGTCTTTCGATGCATGACGTAAGGATGACTCGGCCACCAGCGCGATCTTGCCCCTCTTTTTGGCCGCGCGTCCCACGGGTGCCCAATTGTTTGACTTCCGTTACAATCGTGGGATCGACGGCCAGGATGCATCCAGCCTGATATTCGTGGGAGAGAACCAGGACCGGTTCTTGTTGAGGCATGAGTGATTCGAAAGACGCTGACGTTGTGGGTTCCGAGCAGGATGCTCTCACGGACGCTTCCGACGACCGCCTGCTGCAATGGATTATCGACCATGACGACAGTTGGCTGTTCATCGGCTCGTACGTCGGACTGGCGGTGGTATTGAGCATTGCGATCAGTCTGTTCTGGCTGTTGGTGGTCGTGGCGATCCACGGCGTATTTGAATGGATCCGCCAGTCGTACTCGCCGTATCGAGATCGCTGGTCCGTGGTGGCTCGCGTTGGCTGGGAATTAAAGCTGGACGTGGCTCTTCTCTTCTTGGCCTTGGTGTTGGCCGTTTACATGGACGTGATTTTGGGCGCTGCCGGACTGGGGAGTGCGGCGCGTTTGGGAATCCAAGCGGGGGCTCGCTTCACCGGATGGCAGAACATTCTCCGTGGCGTTCTGCTATCGGTCGACGACGCGGCGCACGTGGTACGAGCGATCGGCCGTTCCTCCCAAGGTTGCGTCGAGCAACCGGACGATGACACGGCCGTCCCGGCCCCGGTTTCGATACCGCGTCGCTGGGGCGGTTGGCAGCAACCGCGATGGGGCGTGGGCGATTGGGTGGCCCTTGCACTCCTGGCCGTCTGCACGGTGCTGATACTGGTCGGCCCTTGGCTAAGCCCGCACGATTCCCGAGAAATTCTGGCTGTGTTAGCCGAAGAGCTGCACCCTTGGCCCTAAGGAACGTGGGAAACATCACTTCGGCAAACTTCGATTCGACGACCTAAACGTAACTCCGGCAAACGCGACGGGTCTTCTTACGCCAAAGGCGTTTGATAACATAGCCCAGGGTCGCGACAGCGCACCCTGGGTTGGCGTGTGTCATCCACGATCCCCAAACCCCAACGGGGTCTTACAAATGGCGAACCGGCGACATGGCACCCGAATCCCAAACATCAAAACGATTGTCCAACCGCGCGGTCGCGCCGATGTGGAACCCCGTTGGGGTTCGGACCGGGTGGGTTGGGCGGACCATGTATCCCAGGGTGCGCTATCGCGACCCTGGGCTGTGATGTCGAACCGCTTCGCGGTTGGGATCGAAGATCGTCGGCGATGTGACACAAGCAAGGAGCCCACATAGATGAACCTGAGCGAAGAACTGGCTCGACTGGCTTCTTCTCGCGTCTTTGCCCAGCACGGTTCTTTCGACGAACGGGACATCAACCTGGTGACCGAGGTCAAGCAGCAGGTGATCCGCGAAGCAGGACCGGACGCAGAGTTTTGGAGACGATGTAGAATAGACAACGGCACAACGCCCGAATACGCCGCCACGCTCCAATTTACGCCGAAGGCGTTGCACAACATAGCCCAGGGTCGCGACAGCGCACCCTGGGACGCGGGTGACGCATTTTTTCATTTTCCCAACCCCAACGGGGTTTTACAACGGAGGCCCCGCCAACATGTCGCAATCCCTGGTTCAGATTTATGTGCATATCGTGTTCTCGACCAAACACCGCCGTCCCTTCTTGAAAGACAAACAGTTCCGCGAACGCACCCATGCGTATCTGGCGGGGATCTGTAAAAATATGGCATGTCCCGCCGTGATCGTCGGGGGCGTCGAGGACCACGTGCATCTGCTGTGCCGGTTCGGCAAGACCATTGCCGTGGCCGATTTTATCCGTGATTTGAAACGCGATTCATCGAAATGGGTCAAAGACGAGCGGGCGGATCTGGCGCAATTCTATTGGCAATCGGGCTACGGAGCGTTTTCGGTCAGCCCCGGGCACGTGGAGGCGCTGAAGCGGTACATCGCCAATCAGGAGGAACACCATCGTCAGGAGACGTTTCAAGACGAGTTTCGGCGATTGTGCAAGAAATACGGATTGGAGATCGATGAACGGTATGTATGGGATTAGGCCGGATGTAGAACCCCGTTGGGGTTCCGACCATTGGGTGGTTTGTGTCGGGTTTCCCAGGGTGCGCTATCGCGACCCTGGGCTGTGATGTCGAACCGCTTCGCGGTAAGGAACTGGGCGATGAACATTCGTCTGCACGCCTTTGAACCTGCCAGCCGAGATTCCGGGCCACGTGGAGGTGCCGGACGCGGAGATCCCGGCAGAAAGCACAGCGGCGCGGGACGACGCGGTTAGAGGTCCGTCATGGAATGAAGGATTTCAGGAACAGATAGTTTTCATTGCGGTGGTCGAAATCGCGATCGGTCAGCCCGACGTTCAATTGAATATCGGTGTAGGTGTACTCTTCCAACATGATCGACGCGGATTCTCCGCTGCGCGGCCAATCGTAGGCGACATAGTAGACGGGCAATTCCAATTGGTCGTCGATGAAAACGCGGACGTAGTGAAAATCTTGATCCTCACGGCGCTCTCGATGCCCCACTTGGATCATCGTACAGTATCGACCATTGATCCGGGCTCCCGGAACAACGTGGACTTCGCAGTTGTCATCCCCCAGCTTTTCCTGCCCGACTTCGATCAAACGGCGAGTCAACGTTTTGACGCCGATTTCGCTGATCGGGTAGCGACTCTCCTGCATCGCTGCGGCACTGTCCGGGGGCAATGACGTGGTGACGAAGGGCAGGATGGTTCCGCCGTTGCGGACAATCATCCTGTCCTGGTGACGGCCCTGAACGTACAGAACTTCTCGATCCCGAACCGTTGCCGGACGGAGAAAACGCAGGTAGACACTGAACGGCTGCTCGATCTCCACCCCACTGGACTGTTGGTGACGGACCTTAAGATAAATCGATTCGGGGCCTTGCAGCCGCCCATCAATCCGCTCTCGTTTGGTCAGGATGCAGGTATAGTCACGGATCTCCGAACTCATTCTTTGATAGGCCGCTTCGGCTCGCTGCAGCACGGCAATCAGGGCATTCTCCGAAGCCGACTCTTCGGCCTTGATCGCCTGAGCAGGCAGCAAGAAAGCACACCAGATCAAAAATTTTTTCATCGATCGAAAACTTTCCGCGGACGACAGGACTGCTGGACCTTCTTGCCCGATGGTCGGGCGTTTCGCAGCGAATCTGCTACGATCGTGACGACCGTTTCTATCGTGGCAGAATCCATCCCGCGCCGAATCGGTGCCCCTGCGCGCGAAATGGGCGGGGCACCAAAAAGAATATACGTTCGATGTCGCTTTTAGATCACCCTTGTGGTCACCAAAAGATGAAAATCATCCAGCCGCTGAGACTCACGATCGGAAATGTCCGAAACAGCTACCACGAATTGTGGGGCTCTGCAGCCATCGGCCGCATCAATGATGATCTTCACCGGTAAGTGCAAATTCCACCTGATCGGCCCATTTTGAGATGTTGACGACACTCCGTCGGATCTCTTCGGCGTCGCAGGTGCGTCGCGGATAATGATTGACCATCACAAAAAAGGGCCGTCCATCGATCTCGTCGATCGCCAACGCTCCGAAAGCGATGTCCGCGTTCAACTCCAAGGCTTTGCGAAGGTAGCTGTCTTGTGCCGGACAGCACAGGCTGTAGATCTTGACCAGGTGCTCGTCCCAGGGGCCCTCGGTTTGGTCCTCGATATAGATCCGCTGCTGCCTGCCCCCCGGCAGCGGAACCGTGACAGCATGGCGATCCCCCTCGGATTCCACCGTCAGGTCCAGAATGGCCATCGCTTCGATCACCAGCGATCGGATGTCACGCAGCCCCAGGTAGATCTCGCGCAAGTGGGCATGCAGATGCCCCGCGTCTTCCGGACGTTGCTCGGGCCGTTTCGCCAAGCAACGTTCGATCAATTGGACGACCTCATTCGGCAGTTCAGGACAATATTCTCGGGGATCCGGTGGGGCAACATGGGTATGTTGGTCGATCAGTTTCTGCAGATTGCGTTCGCCGAACGGCAGGTTTCCCGTCAGCAAGTAGTACCACGAGACTCCGACGGCGTAGACATCGCTGCGGGTATCGGCTTGACGGCCGGCGAACAGTTCCGGGGCCATGTAGGGTGGGGTGCCTGCCAGCATTTCGGGCACTTGCTCAGCGCCGTCCGCGACGATGCGTTTGGCCAGGCCGAAATCGGACAGTTTGGCCTGGAGGTCGTCGGTGATCAGGATGTTAGACGGCTTGAAATCGCGGTGGATCAAGCCGTTGCGATGTGCGGCGGCTAATGCGGAACAGCTCTGCAACAGCAGTTCGACAGCCAGCAGGGGCGGCAAGCGTTTCTGCTGCCGCACGATACTCTGCAGCGACCGGCCCGCGACATATTCCAGTTCGATGTAGTGATGATCGCGAGTCTGGCCGATGTTATGGACCGTGACGATATGCGGGTGGACGACCGAAGCGGCAGCGCGGGCTTCGGCGATAAACTTGTTCAGAAAGTCGTTGCTGCGTTGCTGCAGTTGCGGGCACAGGATTTTGATGGCACACAGGCGATGCAGCCATTCATGTCGAGCGCGAAAGACCCAGGCCATACCGCCTCGTCCCAACATGGCCTCGACCGTATACGCATCAAACGTACGACCGATGTATTGCTTTGCCAGATCCAGCGATTCGTTCGACGCTGCCGTGTGATCGAAGAACACCGTTTCCGCATCCGCCATGTCCACCGCCGACAACTCGTTGCAGCCCAGTGGCTGGCCGCATCGAGAACAGATTCGATCGGCGTCATCGACGGCCAGCGGTTGCTGGCATTCGACACAGATCCGTAGCTGGCTATCCATGATTTGGTACTTCCTGGGTTCCTCCGTTCGGATCGAACAGCAGAGGAAAGAATTGCCCGCCCAGCGGCGTGTTGGGGGGGACGACGGGCACCCCCTTCAACAATGGCTTGTCCGATACGGAACAAACGCCGTCCCGCACGACGTTCAACACGGTGGCGCGGCGTGGCCGATCGGTACGGTTCTCGAATGACCCATGCACCATCAACGGATGATGGAAGGTCGCCTCACCACGTTTCAACTCGACCGCCACCGGCTTTTGGAACTGCTCCCACTGCTGCGGATCGAGAGCCTCGCGGATGGCTTCCATATCTCCCGCCAGCCCGGTGATGGGCAACAGGTCCCAACGATGGCTGCCCGGGACGTAATGGACACAACCGTTGTCTCGAGTGCTGTCGTCCAGGCCGATCCAACAGGTAAGATGGGCCATCGGCTGGGTTCGGGTCCAATAGGAATAGTCCTGGTGCCATGCGACCACCCCGCCGTGATGGGCCGGCTTGCAGAACAATTGATCGTGCCAAAATCGCACGGCCCCGCCCAGCAACTGACTGGCGGGCACGACGAACGCCGGATGCCACAACAGATCATGAAAACCGGGCGCGATCCGCCAAGCGCCCAGGGCGTGGAACAGCACGGTGTTCGGATCGTTCGATTCGTTGGTGTGGTACTCGTACCAGAGTTCGCGACCCGAATGATCCGGTTCGAAAAAGACCTCCAGTTCTTCCAGCAGGCGATCGATCTGCGCATCGTCCAGGATCCGAACGCCGCTCAAGAACCCGTCGCGCTCGTAATCGGCGACTTGTTGGGGAGTTAGCTGGAATGCCTTCCACAGCTCGGACGTTTCGGGCAACGAGAAAAACGCCCCGGTGGGCTGGTGCCGAAGGGAAAGATCAGAAATCATCGGACAGGTTTCCTGTTGAGATATCCACGTTCACGCGAAAACGTCACTACGTCAGTTTTACCGGAATTCCGAAAACTTGCCAGTGTTCGTGTCGGATCCACCGCCCGAATTGTCGGCGGAAGGGGTCGGTGGGTCCCGCGCGCCGAGCGGGGCCAAATGGGGATGCATGTGACAGCCAGAAGGGTGTCGGGAGTCGTTTTCGGGCAATAACCAACCACATGGGAAACGCTGCCTCCGAAAGCGACGCCCGACCCCATCCCCAGGCTCCGCTACCGTTCTGCCTTGTTTTCCGGAACTGAACCGAGCGGAACTGCGGCCACGCGGAAGCCCATCTTCAAGGCCGAACGGAAGACGGAGGAGGCCAATGTGGATGAATCGCTCGCCAAAATAGGGATTGGAGCCGCAAGTCGCGGGAATTGCTCCCTATTCTTATTCGAATTGTCCCAGAAGGAGGCGTAAATCTGGCGACATTCGAAAACTGCGATGCGGCGCGAGACTCTAAACTCGATCTATTTGAACCGTACTTTGAGCGACGTAAGTCTAGACGCCACAAAGAGAAAGCCCTTCGACATCTTCGCCGAAGGGCTTGATTTGGAGAATAGTCGGGGTGAGAGGATTCGAACCTCCGACCTTTTGACCCCCAGTCAAACGCGCTAACCAGGCTGCGCTACACCCCGTTGCTTGGGCCGCCGATGCGGTGCTCGCTGCTCACTGTCGCTGCGCTGCCGCTACCATCAGCCAAGACGCCACCATTTTAGACAAATTCCATCTGCTTACGCAAGACGGCAGGTCCGGCGAAATCAAAGAATTGACCGTTCGCTGCAAAAGTTAGCACTAAAGGCTGCAGAGACTACGCTTATGTTGACTGTTGCGGTTGTCGGAGAATCTGCGGCGGGGTGGGGGGAATACGTTTACGGGGAGGGGGGGGGCGAATTCATTCGATTCAGC